>DASPGK010000177.1:0-7932 GCA_035620655.1 Candidatus Krumholzibacteriia bacterium | reverse complement strand
AGAACGCCGTCGTTCAGGAACGCGGTGTTGAGGGCCGCGAAGCGCTGATTTTCGGCTCGCGCGCCGCGCGCCAGTAGCTCGCGAATGCGCTCACCGTCGCGGCGCATCGCCTCGGCGAGGCTCTCCGCGCGCACCCCCTTGGGCCACTCCGGACCCTGCGCGAGCTTCGGCGCGAGCGCTCCGTTGACCAGCACCAAGCGGCGGCAGCTCGAGTCGTCGAAGGTCCGCGAGGTGATAACAGCGTCGGCCAGCGCGGGCGCGGCGGCCGCGGGGACGAAGTCGAGTTCGGCGATCGGACGCGTGCGCGTAAAGCGCCACTCCTCTTCCTTGAGCGAAGGGAAACCGAGCGACTTGAAGCGTTCGAGGCCCTCGCGCCGCAGGTCGTGCAGCCACGCGGGGCCGCTCGCCTTCAAGGCGGGCTCGAGTTTGGCGAACGCGCTCTCGTAAGCGGCGACACCCGGCACTAGCCCGTCACCTCCGCGTAGCCTTCCTTCTCGAGCTCGAGCGCCAGCTCCTTGCCGCCGGTCTTGATGACGCGGCCGTCGACGAAGACGTGTACCACGTCGGGCACGATGTAGTTCAACAAACGCTGGTAGTGCGTGATGACGACCATCGCGCGCTGGGGGCTGCGCAGGGCGTTGACGCCGTTGGCGACGACGCGCAGGGCGTCGATGTCGAGGCCCGAGTCGGTCTCGTCCATGACCGCGAGCATGGGGTCCAAGATGGCCATCTGCAGGATCTCGTTGCGCTTCTTCTCGCCGCCCGAGAAGCCCTCATTGACGGAGCGATTCATGAAGCTCTCGTCGATCTTCAAGATCTTCATCTTCTCTTTGACGAGCTTCAGGAACTCCATCGCGTCGAGCTCTTTCTCGCCGCGCGACTTGCGCAGGGAATTGAGCGCCGTCTTCAGGAAGTAGTTGTTGCGCACGCCCGGAATCTCGACCGGGTACTGGAAGGCGAGGAAGAGACCCTTGGCGGCGCGTTCCTCGGGGTCGAGCTCGAGGACGCTCTCGCCGCCGATCAGGATGTCGCCCTCGGTCACCTCGAATGTGTCGCGCCCCGCCAGCACCTGCGCGAGCGTGCTCTTGCCCGATCCGTTGGGGCCCATGATCGCGTGCACCTCGCCCGCCTTGACGGTGAGGTTGACGCCTTTGAGGATTTCCTTCTCGTCTACGCGCGCGTGCAGGTTCTTGATTTCGAGCATTTTCTCTCCCATGTGACTAACCGACCGACCCTTCCAGGCTGACCGCGAGCAAGCGCTGGGCTTCGACCGCGAACTCCATCGGCAGCTCGGCGAAGACTTCGCGGCAGAATCCGTTGACGATCATGTGCACGGCATCCTCGTTGGAGATACCGCGCGCGCGGCAGTAGAACAGCTGGTCCTCGCCGATCTTGGAGGTAGTGGCCTCGTGCTCGGCGCGCGAGGTCGAGTTGCCGACTTCGATATACGGGAACGTGTGCGCACCGCACTTGTCGCCGATCAGCATCGAGTCGCACTGCGTGAAATTGCGCGCGTTGGACGCCTCCGGGAGCATCCGCACCAGCCCGCGGTAGCTGTTCTGCCCGTGGCCGGCCGAGATCCCCTTCGAGATGATGGTGCTGCGCGTGTTCTTGCCGCGGTGGATCATCTTGGTGCCGGTGTCGGCCTGCTGATAGTTGTTGGTCAGCGCCACCGAATAGAATTCGCCGGTCGAATCGTCGCCGGTCAGCACGCAGCTCGGGTACTTCCACGTGATCGCGGAGCCCGTCTCGACCTGGGTCCACGAGATTTTCGAGCGAGCGCCGCGGCACTCGCCGCGCTTGGTGACGAAATTATAGATGCCGCCCTTGCCCTGCTTGTCGCCGGGGTACCAGTTCTGCACCGTCGAGTACTTGACGGTCGCGTCTTCCTCGGCCACCAATTCGACCACCGCCGCGTGCAGCTGGTTCTCGTCGCGAATGGGCGCCGTGCAACCTTCCAGGTACGAGACGTACGCGCCTTTTTCGGCCACGATCAGCGTGCGCTCGAACTGGCCCGTCTCGCGCGCGTTGATGCGGAAATAGGTCGAGAGCTCCATCGGACAGCGCACGCCGGCCGGGACGTATACAAAAGAGCCGTCGCTGAATACCGCGGAGTTGAGCGCGGCGTAGAAGTTGTCGTTATAAGGAACGACGGTGCCGAGCGCCTTCTTCACCAGCTCGGGATGGGTCTGCACTGCTTCGGAGAACGAGCAGAACACGATCCCGAGCGAGCCGAGCTTCTCCTTGAAGGTGGTCGCGACCGAGACCGAGTCGAACACGGCGTCGACCGCCACCCCGGCGATGCGCATTTGCTCGACCAGCGGAATGCCGAGCTTGTCGAAGGTGCGCCGGATCTCGGGGTCGACTTCGTCCAGGCTCTTGGGCTGGTCGCCGGCCTTCTTGGGGGCCGAGTAGTAGTGGATGTCCTGGAAGTCGATGGGCGGGTGCTTGATGTTCGCCCAGGTCGGCTCTTCGGCCGCCATCTTGATCCACGCGCGGTACGCGCGCAGGCGCCACTCGAGCAGCCACTCGGGCTCCTTCTTGCGCGCGGAGATGGCGCGGACGACGTCCTCGCTCAATCCCTTGGGTGGCTTGTCTTCTTCGACCTCGGTGACGAAGCCCCACTCGTACTCTTTGGAGATCCGCTCCTGGATGGGGTCGATCGAGTCGTCGTGGGGTCGAATGGATTCGGCTTTGCCCGCCATGGGGTCTTCCTCCGGGCGCCCGCTGGGCGCCGCTAATCTATTTAATCGCACTAATTTGGTCCGCTTTGTAGGATAAACAATTCACCATGCGGAATCAACCCACGATTCCGACTACCTGGCCGAGCCGCTAAGCGGCTGTTGGGGGCCGGGATACGCACGCGCGCTACGGGGTCGAGGTGTCTACGACCGCCCCCTCGGGCATCGTCATCCGGGACTCGTCGAAGGCCTTCGCGAGGGAGTACCCGCTGATCGAGCACTCGGCGTAGACCCGATCGCCCTCGTAGATGGTGAAGTGGGAGGGCACCGTGACACCTTCGACGGGGGTCATCTGGTCGTAGACCAGGCAGTGTTCGGGTGTCGAGGTCTCGCCCGCGTCCAGCAGCGCCCGATAGGTCACGATGTAGTCGCAGGCACGCAGCATCTTGGTCTCGGGATGGATGTAGAGGCGGTAATAATCGTCGGGCGTATCGCCGGTCCCGGGTTCGAACGTCATCATGACGGTCACATACTCGGTCGGGTCGTCGTGCAGCCGGCCGGTGCCGGGTTCGCCGAGGATCACACCGGGGTCCTGGGTCAGCCACGGCAGATTGATAAAGTAGTAGTTGAGCAGCGCAAGGAAGCGAACCGGCGTCGGTGTGGGCCAGTTCATGCTCCACGCCCTCTGGCCGTCCCACCCGCCCGCGGTGGCGGTTCCGGGAATGTCGAAGTAGGCTCGTCGACTCGACTGCTCGACCACGAAGCCCATGCGCGGCGACGACTCTCCCCATTGGTCGGTGAACGAAACGCTGGCGGCGTTTCGCCATTCTTCCATACCGCCGTGCGCCGCGATCATCTCGTGAATGATTTGCGGGCCTTTGAGGGCTGGTGCGGTCGATTGGTTCTTCGAACACCCGGCGGCGAGGACAAGGGCCGCGGCGATTCCCAGACCGGTCGTGCGTGGACGCATGGAGGCTCCTTTCGACGCGGCCAGTCTAGCACGCCGCTTGTCGGGGTTCATCCCCCGCGGTACATTCCTCCCATGCCGCCGCACAAGGACCAAGACTTCCTGGAGTTCGTGCTCGATCAACTCTCCGCGCTCAAGTCGGTCACCTCGCGCCGGATGTTCGGCGGGATCGGCTTGTATCGGGCCGAGACGTTCTTCGCCATCATCGCCGAGGGACGCCTGTACTTCGTCACCGACGAGGCCACGCGCGCGGCCTACGTCGACCGCGGCATGGGGCCCTTTCAGTACGCGCCCGGCAAGGTCATTCAAACGTACTATGAAGTCCCCGTCGACGTGCTCGAGGACGACGGCGCCTTGAACGACTGGGCGCGCGCGGCGCTCGATGCGCAAACGCGACGCAAGACGAAGCCCGCACGATCGCGCACGAAAGCGAAAACGCGAACGACGGCGAGAAAGCGATCATGACGAAAGCCCAGACCCTCATCGCGTTTGCCCTGGTGCTGGCGGCCCCCGCGCGCGGCCAAGACGCCTTCGAGTCCCATTGGCGGGACGGCCAGGCCGAGCTCGACGGATATCGCCTGGTCGTTTCTCGCTACGGCCAGGACCGTTCGGGCACCGCGGTGATGATCTTCGTCACCGAGCCCTTCAGCGAATCGAAACGCGTGAAGGACGATCGTCCGCCCCACAACTCGCGCGACACCATCGATGTGCTGAAGCTCAACCTAGTGCGCGACTTCCAAACCGGCGTCTACGACTACAACACCATGGCGTCCGTGTTCGTGCGCGCGTCGGACTTCGAGCCCGTGAAGGCGTCGTTTTCGAGCGCCGAATGGTGCGGGCACGTCTACGCGGAAATGATTTTCCGCCCCAAACAGATTCGCGGAATGTACGCGAGCTACTTCGAGGACGAATCGGGACCGATCGTGCTCGAGCGACCGAAGGGCGGGATTACCGAGGACCAGCTGTTCATCGCGTTGCGCGGGCTGCGAGCCGAGTTCCTCCCCGCGGGCGAGCAGCGGACGGTGCCGTATCTACCGGGACTGTTCTTCACGCGCTTGTCGCACCAGCCGCTGCGCTGGACGCAGGCCGTCATCAAACGCGAAGCGGTGCAACAATCGGTGACGGTCCCCGCGGGCACGTTCGACGCGATGCTCTACGACGTGCGAATCGGGGACGGTCGAACGGGGCAGTTCTTCATCGAGGCTGCTTACCCGCACCGCATCGTGAAGTGGTCGCTGCCGCCCGACGTGGGCGGCGAACTCACCGGATCGACGCGCTTGCCCTACTGGAAGCTCAATTCAGAAGGCGACGAATCGTATCTGAAGGAGATCGGGCTCGGTCAATAGCAGACGCCGGGTGCCTGTCGCAGATACGGCGTTTCGCCCAGCTGGTTCAACATGAAGTCGGCCACGTCCGCTCGCGAGATGCTCACCGACCAAATGTAGTTTCCGACGCGGGGCCCGTGCCGGTAGGTCCCGCGCTTGCGACCGTTGGTCAGTTGAGCCGGTCGCACGATCACCCAGTCGAGCGAACTATCCCGCACGACGCGTTCCTGCCGTCCCTTATCGTACCAGTAGAACGGCAAAATGAACGGGATGGTGAAGAGCGTGTAGTAGAGGCCGAGGCGCCCCGCGCTGTCGCCCACGCCGAGCGCGGTCTCGACCACGAGTCGTTTGACGCCGTGTTTCTCCATCGCTCGGACGACGTTGCGCGTTCCAGCCGAGAGGATTCTCGACGGGCCCAGCCACCGTTTGTGGCCGAGCGCGCACACGACCGCGTCGACGTTCGCCATCGCCGCGTCGAGCGAATCCGGCCCCATCACGTCGCCCTCCGCGACGCGCAGTCGCGGGTCCTCGATCTTGACGTGGGATGGCTTGCGCGCAAGCGCGACGACGTGGTGGCCGCGCTCGAGCGCTTGCTTCACGATCTCGCGACCGGTACCGCCGGTCGCGCCGATGACGAGGATTCGCATCGCGCGACTCTAGCAGATCGAGTGGCAAATTGCGCTTACGGCGGGAAGGGGTTTTGTTCTATCCTAGGCCCGTTGCCCCGGCCTCTCGGGGAGTGCAACTCACTGTCACACAGGCCATTACCGATGTACCGAATCGAATCCAAAGTCCAGACGTCCTCCTCCGTCTTCCAAGAAAACGCCGCCTTCCAGCGCGAGGCGTCCGCGCGCCTGCGCGAGCGCTTGGACGCGGTCAAGCAGGGCGGGCCGCCGAGTGCGGTCGAGAAGCACAAGGCGCGCGGCAAGCTCACCGCGCGCGAGCGCATCGCGAAGCTGCTCGATCGGGACACGCCCTTCCTCGAGTTCTCGGCGCTGGCGGCCAACGGCATGTACGACGACCAGGCGCCCTCGGCCGGTGTGATCACGGGCGCGGGCGTGATTCATGGGCGCGAGGTGGTGGTGGTCGCCAACGACGCCACCGTCAAGGGCGGCACCTACTTTCCCATGACGGTCTTGAAGCACGTGCGCGCGCAGCAGATCGCGATCGAGAATCGACTGCCGTGCGTGTACCTGGTCGACTCCGGCGGCGTGTTCCTCCCCCTCCAAGACGGCGTGTTTCCCGACAAGGATCATTTCGGGCGCATCTTTTACAACCAGGCCGTCATGAGTGCCGCCGGCATTCCGCAAATCTGCGCGGTGATGGGGTCGTGCACGGCGGGCGGCGCCTACGTTCCCGCCATGAGCGACGAAAATGTGATCGTGCGCGGGCAGGGCACCATCTTCATCGGCGGGCCGCCGCTGGTCAAGGCGGCGACCGGCGTCGACGTGACACCCGAGGAATTGGGCGGGGCCGACGTGCACACGCGCATCTCCGGCGTGTCGGATCATTTCGCGGACGACGACGACCACGCGATCCAGATCCTGCGCAACAGCGTGGAGGGCTTCGGGCGGGTCGAGAAGACGAAACTCGAAATCCACGAACCCGAGGACCCGTATTACGACCCACAGGAGCTCTACGGCATCGTGCCGAAGGATCTCTCCAAGCCCTTCGACTCGCGCGAAGTGATCGCGCGCATCGTCGACGGATCGCGCTTCCACGAATTCAAGGCGCGCTACGGCACCACACTGGTCACCGGCTTCGCGCACATCATGGGCTACCCGGTCGGGATCGTCGCCAACAACGGCATTCTCTTCTCGGAGAGCGCGCGCAAGGGCGCGCACTTCGTCTCCATGTGCGCGGTGCGGCGCATCCCGCTCCTGTTCCTGCAGAACATCACCGGCTTCATCGTGGGCAAGGAGTTCGAGCACGGCGGTATCGCGCGCGACGGGGCCAAGATGGTGCACGCGGTCGCGACCGCCCAGGTGCCCAAGTTCACCGTCATCGTCGGGGGGTCGTACGGCGCGGGCAATTACGCGATGTGCGGGCGCGGATACTCGCCGCGCCTATTGTGGATGTGGCCCTCCGCGAAGATCTCCGTGATGGGCGGCCAGCAGGCGGCTGACGTGCTGTGGACGGTCAAGCAGTCGGAAGGGAAGCAGCCCTCCGCGGGCGAAGAAGCAGATTTCAAGAAGCCCATCCTCGACAAGTACGAGCGCGAGGGCAATGCCTACTACTCGACCGCGCGCCTGTGGGATGACGGCGTCATCGACCCCGTCGACACGCGCACCGCGGTCGCCCTCGGCATCAGCTTGTCGCTCAACGCGTACATCCCCAAGCATCGCTTCGGCGTTTTTCGCATGTAGGAGCTCGCATGTCTTCCCGCTACACCACGCTCGGATTGGAGAAGGACGGCCCGGTCGCGCGTCTGACGCTCAACCGCCCCGAGGTGCGAAACGCCTTCGACGACGTGATGATCGGCGAGCTCGCCGACGTCGCCGCATCGCTCTCGAGCGACGAATCGGTGCGCGTGGTGGTCTTGACGGGCGCGGGCGAGGTGTTCTCCGCCGGCGCCGACTTGAACTGGATGAAGAAGGTGGCGCAGTACTCGTTCGAGGAGAACGTCAAGGACGCGCTCACCTTCGCGCGCATGATAGAGTCGCTCTATCGCATGCCGAAGGCGACCATCGCGCGCATCAACGGCGCGTGCCTGGGCGGCGGGGTGGGACTGGTGAGCGCGTGCGACGTCGCGGTCGCGGTGCGCGAGGCCAAGTTCGCGCTGCGCGAGATTCTCCTGGGCATCGCCCCCGCGGCCATCTCGCCCTACGTGCTGCGCAAGATGGGCGAGTCGCACGCGCACGATTACTTTCTCACCGGGCGTACCTTCGACGCGGAGCGCGCGCGCGAGATCGGGCTCATCAACGAAGTCGTGGACGGCGAGCTGCTGGACGCGGAGACC
>DASPGK010000176.1:0-4670 GCA_035620655.1 Candidatus Krumholzibacteriia bacterium | reverse complement strand
GAGGCGCTGGTGGGATTGATCGACGAGGAGCGCGTGAGCGTGCTGCGCGCACTCGGCCGGCCCGCCGACGCGCTCGCGTCGCTCGAGGACGGCATCGCCCACGCCGGCGACGGCCCCGAACGGCGGCGACTGCTGGCACTTCGCTACCACGTGGCACTTGAAGCGGGCGACCCCGCGCTCGCATCGACCTCCGCGATCGCGCTGACCGAAGGCTACCGCTCGTTTCCCGAGGCGGAGGCGTGCGCGCTCGAGGTGACGCGACCGTTGCGCGCGTCGGGCAGCGCCGAGGGTATCTCGACGCGCCTCTTGCTCGCGTGCGCGGAGGTGTTCTCTGCGCGCGGCCGTCCCGACGACGCGCGTCGCGTGCTGCGCGCGCTCGACGCTCGCCGACTGTCGGTCGAAGACGCCGAGCACCACCGGCTCCTGTGGGGCGAGTACCACTACGCCACCGGTGACCCCTCGCGCGCGATCCAGCTCGCGCGTCCGTCGTACTCGAGCGCCGAGTACAAACGGCGCTCGATGATCCTCCTGGCGCGCGGACTGCGCGGCGCGGGGAGGAAGGCGGATGCCGCGGTCATCTACGAGCGCTTCGCCGCCACCTACCCCAACGACCAAATCGCGCCCGATGCGCTCTACGCGGCCGCGTCCTTGCGCGAGCAAAACGGCCAGCCCGCGGAGAGCGCGCGCTTGCTCGACCAACTGCGGCGCTCTTACCCGTCGTCCTTCCACGGCTGGGCGGCGGCGATCCGGCGCGCGAACGCGCTGCAAAAGGGCGGCGACGTCGACGAAGCGGCCGCCATCTTCGAGCAGTGGCTCGCGCGCTCGCGCCGGACCGACGAGGCGGCGTTGTTCTATCTCTCTCGCCTGTACGAATCGACCAGCTCGGGGGAGAACGCATCGTTGCTGCTGGACGAATTGCGTCGCGTCAATCCCTACTCGTTCTACGTGGCGCCCGACCCCGGGCGGGACGCGCGCGGACCGATGCGCGACGCGATGGGCACCATGGTGCGCGACGGCGCGGGCTCGCTCTCGGCGTGGTTGGAGGGCGCGGACACCGACCGCGATCGCGCCTACCGGCGCGTGCTGGAGGCGGCCGCGGGTGAGGGCGACGCGTCCGGCGATCCCGCCACGCGCGACGCGTTGGAGCGCGGGCGCTGGTTCCTCGAGGCCGGCTTCCGCGACTGGGCGGAGCGCGAACTCGAGGTCGTGCGCCGCAAGCCCGGCATTTCGCCCGAGCTCGCGCTCTCGCTCGCGAGGACGTACGAGGAATACGCGATGCCGTGGCGGAGCGTGCGCGCGTTCGATCGCGCGCGCGTGGGGCTCCCGTGGGAGAAGCGGCGCAACCACGCGGACGACTTTCGCTATCTCATGTATCCCGTGCCGTTCCCGGCCAGGGTTTTCGACGCGTCGGCGCAGAGCGAGGTGCCCGCGCACCTGATCTACGCCATCATGCGCGAAGAGAGCCGCTTCGAGACCGACGCGATATCGCGCGCGGGCGCGGTCGGGCTCATGCAGCTGATGCCCGACACCGCGCGCCGGGTCGCCAAGCGCAAGGAACTCGGCGCCGACGTGGACGGCCGCCTCGACGACCCCGATATCAACGTGGCGATCGGTACCTGGTACGCGTCGGACTTGCTGCGCGCGGGAGACGGGAGCGTGGCGTGGATGCTGGCCGCGTACAACGCGGGCCCGATCGCGGCCCGACGCTGGCTCGAGCCGGGTGTCTCCGGCGACGACGCCATCGCGGCCGTCGAATCGATCGACTACCGGGAGACGCGCGGTTACGTCAAGCGCGTCGTGGAGTCGGCGAACGTCTACCAAGCGCTCTACTTCGGCGCTTCGGGCGCCGAGAATTCCCCTCGCTAGCCGCGTGCAGTTTGCACGCCCGGCCCCGGGCCGGCCGGCGACGTTTGCCGAGTCGCGTTCTCCCCGAGTCAGAATTGCCTGTGTGGCCCAAGGTCGGCTACATTCCTGTCCCATGAGCACGCCTCGTCACGATGCTCCCGAGCCCAAGCCGATGCGGCACGAGCTGCAGCGTAAGTCGTTTCATCTCGGGATGATCGTCGTGCCCGCGGCGGTCTACTTCCTGGACCCCACCCCGGCTCTCCTTGGCCTCATTATTGCTACTTTTGTAACGGTCGCGATCGATCTCATGCGATTGGGCGACCATCGGCTCCGGCGGTTCTTTCTCCAACTGTTTCGACCGCTCATCCGGCGACACGAAGAGGAACACCTGCTGGGGTCGACGCACTACATGATCGCGGCGCTGTTGAGCGTCGTCGTCTTCGATCACGAGATCGCCATCGCGGCGCTCATGTTCCTGGTGCTCGGAGACGCGGCGGCCGCGATCATCGGCAAGCGCTTCGGCAAGCCGCTGTTCTGGGGCAAGAGCCCGCAGGGCAGCATCGCGTGCTTCGTCGTTTGTCTGGGACTCGGGTGGCCGCTCTTGCGGTCTCCCGAGCTCGCGGTGAT
This sequence comes from Candidatus Krumholzibacteriia bacterium, assembly GCA_035620655.1. GTDB lineage: Bacteria > Krumholzibacteriota > Krumholzibacteriia > WVZY01 > JAKEHA01 > JAKEHA01. Next base: position 2,198 of record DASPGK010000176.1, on the reverse strand, counting down.
CGGCGCGCTAGCCGCGACGGTGGCGGAAGCGATGCCGTCGCCTCTGGACGACAACATGCGGGTTCCGATATTCAGCGGCATCGCGATGCAGATCGCCGCACGGTTCCTGCAGGGGTAGGCCCATGTTTCTCAAGCGACTGTTTGCGTTCATTCCGAAGGACGAGTTCTCGAAGGCGTTGAACCTGTTCAACTCGGGGGAGTACCGGAAGGCGCTCGGGCGTTTTCAGGAGATCCAGGCCGTTGCGGGGTCGGCGGGCGACATCGACCGCGCCACGCTCGACTTGTACACGTGCGAGGCGCACGTCGCACTGGCCAAGGAGTTCGACCAGGCCGGGGACCTGGATAGCGCGATGCGCGAAATGGAGGCGGCGGTCTCCATCAAGCCCATGTTCGCGGACCTCCACTACAAGCTGGGGGCGCTGTACGTTCGCAAGAGCAGGCTCGAAGACGCGTGCAATTGCTTCCGCAACTCTCTCGACATCAACAACAAGTTCTTCCGTTCGCGCATTTACCTCTCCAAGGTGCTGCGCGAGCTGGGTGACAAGGACGCCGCCATTCGCGAGGCGGTCAGTTCCAAGCACAGCTGTCCGAACTTCTATCGCGAGAGCCTCGATACGTTGGTGGTGGCGCTGCGCAACGGCAACGACGAGGACATCCGGCGCTTGTTCGAAGAAATGATCGAGGAGCGACCCAGCTCGGCGCAGATTAGCAAGGAGCTGGCGGTCGAGGCGATCCAGAACGGCAACATGGACGAGGCGATCCGCGAGCTCAAGAAGGCGATCGTGCTCAAGCCCGACTACCCGGATTTGCACAACTACCTGGGCATCGCCTACGGCAACAGCGGCATGGTGGACGACGCCGTGCACGAGTTCGAGGTGGCGCTCAAGATCAACCCGTACTACGCCAAGGCCCGCTTGAATCTGGCGCTTCTCTACTACGAGAACACCCGCTTCGACGAGGCGCAGGCGCAGATCGATCACGTACTGAAGGTCCAGCCCGACAACCAGCTCGCCAACAATCTGCTGAGCGAGCTGCGAGCGGTGACTAGCGGAAAGTTCGGTAAGTAGGGGAGCCCACGCGCAACGGCGCGGTTTTGAAGGCGACGCATGGAGCAGGTAAAATTCATCGACTACTATGAGGTGTTGGGTGTGTGGCCGACGGCCGACAACGACACCATCAAGAAGGCGTACTTCAAGCTCGCCAAGCTCCACCACCCGGACGTGGTCGGGGAGGCCGCCGGCAAGGACGGCGTCGATTTCAAGCTGATCAACGAGGCGTTCGCCGTGTTGAGCGATACCGTCAAGCGCCGCGAGTTCGACGAGAAACTCAAGCGCAAGACGGGGACGCCGGCCGAACGCCGCGAAGCCGACAAGCGCTCGGCGCAGCTCTCGTACGACCAAGCGCGGGCCGCGATGCGACAGAACCGATACGACAAAGCCGCGGTGTTGCTCAAGGCGGCCATCAAGTACGACGACAGTAACCCCGCGTACCTGAGTTGGTATGGGTTCTCGCTCGGCGTGCTGCGCACCCAGCTGCACGAGGCGCGCGACGCCTGCAAGAAGGCGCTCGAGATGGAGTTCTACAACGCCGACTACCACGCCAACCTGGGCTTCGTGTATATGCAAGCGGGGCTGGCCAAGACGGCGATGGAGTGCTTCGAAGAAGCGCTCAAGTGGGACCCCGACCACCCGGTGGCCCTGAAGTACATGAAGGGCGGCAAGGACGGGAAGCCCTTCGCCAACGGTGACGGCAAGTCGGTGGTGGGCGGTCTCCTGGGAATTTTCCGCAAGGGCGACAAGCCGGCCGAGAAACCCGCGAAGGCGGGGACCGGCGCCCGCAAGACACCCTCGGGTCGCCCGCCGCGCCGCTAACGTTCCTTCCAAACAAACCTTTGACACTGCGAAACGCGCGCGCCTAGGCTCGGGATCGCGGCGGCATTGGTACGCCCCCGCGCCCTTAGCATGAGCGAAACCATCATCATCGCACCGCCGGGGCGGGTCTCCGGCGATCTGGTCTATTCCGAGCGCGTGAGCCGCGACCGCAGTCTCCACGTGCTCATGCAGGACGTTTCTGCGCGCGCGGACGGCGAGCGGCGCGTTTTTCTCTCCGCCGCCTTCCGCGACGCCGTGGCTCGCTACCATTCGGCCGCCCAACCGGAGCGAGCGCTCGCGTACCTGCGCCGCACCGTTCGTGCCCTC
>DASPGK010000175.1:0-5401 GCA_035620655.1 Candidatus Krumholzibacteriia bacterium | reverse complement strand
TGGTCGTCTCCCAGTTCACACTCTACGGGGACGTTGGTAAAGGCGCGCGGCCGAGCTTCGACGATAGCGCGCCGCCCGAGGTGGCGCGCGCCCTATATGACGACTTCGTGGCCGCGCTGCGCGCGCTCCTTCCGGGGCGCGTGCACACCGGCGAGTTCCAGGCCACCATGCAGGTCTCGCTCGTCAACGACGGCCCTGTGACCATCCTCGTGGAGAAGGAGGCGCCATGAATCCGTTCCTCCCGCCCGGACAGCAGAAGGACCTCGTGCTCGCGTCGCGCTCGCCGCGCCGGGTCGAGATCATGCGCGGGCTGGGCTTCGAGTTCGACGTCGAACCCGCGCCCGAGCACCTCGAAGACGGTTTCGATCACGACGACCCCTTCGCCATTCCGCAGATCTTGGCGGCGCGCAAGTGCGTGCACGTCGCCGAGCGGCGCCCGAAGTCGCTCGTGATCGCCGCCGACACGGTCGTCATCATCGACGACCGCATCCTCAACAAGCCCGCCAACGACGCGGAGGCGCGCGCCTTCCTGCGCTCGCTCGCCGGACGCACCCACGTGGTGGTGACGGGACTGGCGGTGGTCGGTCACGAGCGCGGCGTTCACATCGAGAAGAGCGAGCGCACCTTCGTGACCTTTCGCGAGCTCTCCGACGACGAGATCGCGCGTTACGTCGCCACCGGAGAGGGGCGCGACAAGGCAGGCTCGTACGCCGCGCAAGGCGTGGGGGCGGGGCTGATCCGCGCCATCGATGGGTGCTTCTTCAACGTGGTCGGCCTGCCGGTGGCGCTTCTAATCGACATGCTGCGCGAGGTGTAGTCGATGGCGCCCGTCGAAGCCCTTCCGACCGTTCGCTTCGCCGACGGGAGCGTTCGCATCATCGACCAAACGCTCCTGCCCGCGCGCTACGAGATCGTGTCGCTCGCCACCGTCGACGCGGTGTGCGAGGCGATCCGGTCGCTGCGCGTGCGCGGAGCCCCGGCGATCGGGATCGCGGGGGCCTTCGGGATCCTGGTTGCGCTGTCGGAGGCACGCACGAAGAGCCTCGACGACCTGCGCGAGGGGTTGGCCGATGCGACACGACGCATCGGTGCCACCCGACCGACGGCGGTCAACCTGGCGTGGGCGCTCGATCGCATGCGTTACGTGTGGGAAAACGCGACCGACGCTCGCGCGCTGCCGGACGCACTCGCGCGCGAAGCGCACGCGATCCTCGAGGAAGACCTGGCGATGAGCGCCGCGATGACGTCGCACGGCGCCACCCTCCTGCGCAGCGCGGACGCCGTCCTCACCCACTGCAACACCGGCGGCCTGGCCACCGGGGGCGGGGGAACCGCCCTCGGCGCCGTGTTCGCGGCGGTGGGAGAAGGCCGGCGCATCCACGTGTTCGCCGACGAAACGCGCCCACTCCTGCAAGGCGCGCGCTTGACCGCGTGGGAGTGCGCGCAGCGCGGGATTCCCGTCTCGGTGCTGGTCGAAGGGGCGGCGGCGTCGCTGCTCACGTCGGGCCGCGTGGCGGCCGTGCTCGTGGGTGCGGATCGCATCGCGGCCAACGGCGACGTGGCCAACAAGGTCGGGACGCTCGGGCTCGCGATCATGGCGCGACGCGCCGGCGTGCCGTTCTACGTCGTCGCACCGTCGAGCTCGATCGACCCGTCGCGCGCCTCCGGCGTGGACATTCCCATCGAGCATCGCGCCCACGACGAAGTCGTGCGCTTCGGCGGACTCGCCACCGCACCCGAAGGCATCGACGCGTACAACCCCGCCTTCGACGTGACACCGGCCGAGTTGATCGACGCCATCGTCACCGAGCGCGGCGTGCACCGCCCGCCCTACGTCTTCGCGCGATCGCGGGGGTAGCCGATGGCTCACAAATCGTTCACCGTCGGCGAAGCCAACGCGCTCGTGTCCGCGCTGACGCAAACGTTTCGTCAAATCGACGCACACAAGTATCAGATCCGCGAAGCCGGCAAGAAGATCGAGGTGCTCGAGCTCTTGTGGGGCGACGCGCTGCGCGACCCCGCGCACACCGACCACGCCGAATTCATGACCCACCGCGAAACCGTCGACCGCTGCCTGCGCGGCATCCAGCGCTGCGTCCAGGAAGGCGTGGTCGCACTGGGACTACGCCTCCCGATGGGCGGCATCGAAGACGGCCTGGTCGACTTTCCGACCACGTACGAAGGGCGCTGGGTCTATCTGTGCTGGCACGTCGGCGAGCGCGAGCTTACCCACTGGCACGAGATCGACGCTGGCTACCAGGGCCGCCAGCCCATCACCGCGTCCCAACGCGAGGCGATGGGTCGCGACGACCCGTCTACGATCGACGACTCCGAGCTGGACTTCTAGTCAACCTCCACCCCGTCCGGCACAAAACCCGCAAGGCGCAGCGCGGACCCGGACCAAGGACCTGCGGCGCTCGAGCGCGCGCGGGGGCGGCACGATTTGCCCAGCCCGCCGCCTGCGCGTTCTCACGAATCGACAACGGGTTAGTTGGGTCCCTTGGTGTGTCACATAAAGCATTGAGGTGCCAATATGGTGCAGACCCTAGTTCGCAAAGTGCTCGGCGCAATCGCCGGTGTCGCGATCTGTATCGCGATTTGGACCATCCAGGACAAGCTGACCGGCGGCGGCAGCGAGTCCACCGACTCCATCCCGCACGAGGTCTGGGGCGGGGGAGCCGGAACCGTGACCCTCGAGGTCGAGGCCAGCGAGCCCGCCTTCGTTTCCGCGTCGTTCGAGACCAACAGTTACTCGCTCGGCGATGACGGCCACGAGTACCTGGAATCCTGGCAGAAGATTCCCGCCGGCAAGCACACCTTCGAGATCGATGTCCCGGCCGACGTGTCGGGCTCGGTGTGGGTGCGCGTCGACGAGCCCAGCGTGGGCGCCAAGGTCAAGCTGGTCCTGCGCGCCAACGGCCAGGTCGTCGGCGAAGACGCCATGACGCTCGAGAAGCCGCTCGAAGACGGCTACGGTTTCGCGGCCGGGCTCGAGGTGGACGACTACGCCAAGGGCAAGCTGACGGACGAAGGCTTCTTCGACTGATCGGGCGCGGTAGCGCACCGGTCGCGGTTGCGCTACCATCGCCCGCATGCAGATTGATCTCTCCCGACAGCGGGCGCTGGTCACGGGTGCCAGCCGCGGTATCGGACGCGCGATTGCCGCGGCCCTGATGGACTCCGGCGCGTGTGTGGTTGCCCACTATCACCGTGAGCGAGCCGGCGCCGAAGCGCTGGTGCGCGGCCGTGACGGGTCGATCGCGCTCGCGGCCGACCTCGGCGATGGGCGCGCTGCCGCGTCGCTCGTCGCGCGCGCCGTCGATGCCCTCGGCGGACTCGACTTGCTCGTCAACAATGCGGGCATCGCGCTCGAGTCTCCCCTCGATTCATCGACCGAAGACTGGCTGCGCGCGTGGGACGCCACGATGGCGGTGAACCTCACCGCGTCGGGGGTTCTCTCGCGCGACGCCGTGCGCCACTTCGCCGCCCACGGCGGCGGTCGCATCGTGTTCATCGCCTCGCGCGCCGCGTTTCGCGGCGACACCCCCGAATACCTGGCCTACGCGGCCTCCAAGGGCGGCATGGTCGCCCTCGCGCGCTCGATCGCCCGCGGCTGCGGCGAGCAAGGGGTCAAGTCGTTCGTGATCGCTCCCGGATTCACGCGCACCGAGATGGCCGACGACTTCATCGCGCGCTACGGCGAGGCCTACGCCATGAAGGACGTGGCCCTCGATCGCATGACCGAGCCGCGCGACATCGCGCCACTCGTGGTCTTCCTCGCGAGCGGGCTTGGCGACCACTGCACGGGGACGTCGATCGACGTCAACGCGGCGAGCTACGTGCGCTGATCGCGCGACGGCATGGACGCGCGCGCGCGAAGTCTCCATGTTTCGGACGCCGCGGGCGACGTGTCCGCGCTGGTGGCCGTGCCGCGCGACGCGTGGGCCGGCTACGTGCTCGCGCACGGCGCGGGGGCGGGGATGCGGCACGCGTTTCTCGAAGAGGTGGCCGCGCGGTTGTATGACGCCGGTGTGGCGACGCTCCGCTACCAGTTCCCGTACATGGAGGGACGCAAGGGGCGCCCGGACCCGCCGGCGGTGGCGGAGAAGACGGTGGAAGCGGCCGTCGCCTGTGCAGCGACCGAGCTGGCCGGGTTGCCGCTGTTCGCGGGCGGCAAGTCGTTCGGCGGGCGCATGACGTCGCAGGCGGCGTCGCGGGCCGCGCTGGCGGGTGTGCGCGGACTCGTCTTCCTCGGCTTTCCGCTGCACGCGCCCAAACGCCCGAGTGTCGCGCGGGCCGCGCACCTGTCGTCCGTGACGGTGCCGATGCTGTTCGTTCAAGGCACCCGCGACGACTTGGCGTCGATGGACCTGATGCGCGAGGTGTGCGCGTCGCTCGGAAATCGCGCGATGATGCACGTGGTCGAAGACGGTGACCATTCGTTCAAGGTGCTGAAGCGAACCGGTCGCACGCACGAGCAAGTCATGGAAGGGATTCGCGACGCCGCCGTGGCATGGATGCGTCGCGTCCTAAAAGGAGCATCATGAAGCATTCGAAGCGTTTCCTCGAGATCGTCAAGGCCGTCAAGGCGCGCGTGAAAGAGACCAACGTGCAAACGATCCGCGCGCGCCAGAAGAAGGGCGACACCTTCTATCTCGTGGACGTGCGCGAGGACAACGAGTGGGACAAGGGGCACCTGCCGGGCGCCATCCACTTGGGCAAGGGGGTGATCGAGCGCGACGTCGAAGGTGTTATCCCCGACGTCGACGCGGAGATCGTGTTGTACTGCGGCGGCGGCTATCGCTCCGCGCTGGCCGCGGAGAACCTGGCGCGCATGGGCTACACCAACGTGGTCTCGATGGACGGCGGGTTCCGCGGTTGGACCGAAGCCGGCTTTCCGATCGAGCACGATGACTGACGAGCCCGGCCGGCGCTACCCGGTTCCCGCGCGCGGCGTGCGCGTCGAAGACCGCATCGAGAAGAGCCGCTTCATCGCGAGCGCGGCGCGCGCGGAGTCCGCGCGGGAGGCGCGCGCCTTCGTCGACGCCCTGCGCGCCGAGTTCCCCGACGCCACCCACCATTGTTTCGCCTTCGTCGCGGGCCCGCCCGGGAGCACCTCGGCGGTGGGCTCGAGCGACGACGGCGAGCCCGCGGGCACGGCGGGGCGTCCCATGCTCTCGGTTCTCTTGAACTCCGGCGTGGGCGAGATCGTCGTGGTGGTGACGCGCTACTTCGGCGGTGTCAAGCTCGGCAAGGGGGGGCTGGTGCGCGCGTACACGGGCGCGGTGCAGCACGTGCTGCGCGAGCTGGAGACGATGGAACGCGTCACGCTGATCGAAGTGCGCGTGGTTGTTTCGTATGCCCAGGCCGATGCGGTTCGGCGCGCGCTCGAGCGCGCGGG
>DASPGK010000174.1:0-2302 GCA_035620655.1 Candidatus Krumholzibacteriia bacterium | reverse complement strand
CGAACCCGTCTTCCCCGCGACCTTCTGATAGAAACCCTTCCCCGTCTTGTCGCCCAGCATGCCGGCCTTGAGCATCTTTTCCAGCAACGCCGGCGGCTTGAAGGTGTCGCGTCGCTCGTCGTTGGTCGCGCGGTCGTACACGGTGGTCGACGCGTGCACCAGGATGTCGAGACCGACCAGGTCGGCGGTGCGGAAGGTCGCACTCTTCGCGCGCCCGATCAGCGGTCCCGTCAGCGCGTCGGCCTCTTCGACGGTGTAGTTTCCCTCGATCATGGCGCGGATCGCGGACATCACCGCGAACGTTCCGATTCGGTTGGCGATAAAATTGGGCGTGTCCTTCGCGACCACCACACCCTTGCCGAGCACGGCGTCGCCGAACTCGCGCACGAACTCCAGCACGGCGGGGTCGGTGCCCGCGTGCGGGATCAGCTCGAGCAGATGGAGATAGCGCGGCGGGTTGAAGAAGTGCGTGCCGAGGAAGCGCGGGCGCATCGATTCCGGCAGCACCGCCGCCATATCCGTGATCGAAAGCCCCGACGTGTTGGTGGTAACGATCGCGCCGTCTTTGACGTGGGGCGCGATCTTCTCGAACAGCGCGCGCTTGATATCGAGTTTCTCGACCACGGCTTCGAGGATCCAGTCGCAGTCGCGGAGTTGGGCGACGTCGTCCTCGAGGTTGCCCACGGCCACGCGGCGCGCGCGGGCGGGCGAAAAGAACGCGGCCGGCTTCGACTTGAGGGCGCGCTCCAGGCCGGCGCGCGCGAAGGCGTCGCGGTACTCGCGCGAGCCCGGGTCGCCCTTGACCTTGGCCCCGGCGGGTGGAACGATGTCGAGCAGCAGTGTAGGGATTCCAGCGTTCGCGAGGTGCGCGGCGAGGGCACTCCCCATAACGCCCGAGCCCAGTACGGCGGCGCGTTGGATCGAGAGGGACAACGGAAACTCCTTATCGTTCCTCGAAATAGCCCGACACCGCTAGCTATACGAAGCACGGCGCCCGCGTGTCAACCGGGATTGGGCATTGCGGCATATGCAAGGCACGTTCCTTGCCACTTTGGCGGTTCATGATCCGAAGGCTTTCCCGATATTCCGCGACGAGGCTCGCCCTTCTCGCGATCTGCGCGGCGACGTTCTCGGCGTGCTCGAGCGCGCCCCGCTTCACCGGCCGCCCGTCGCCGGTCGAGCCGTCGGTGCCGCGGTCCGCGCCAACGCAGACCGCCACGCGCGTGCCTCCGTCCGCGCCCCCGACCGACGTCGTGCACGAGTATCCCTACGACTCCGTCACGACACCCGAGGCGCGCGGCAACCACGTGGTCGAGCTGGCCGAGCAGTTTCTCGGAACACCGTACCGCTCGGGCGGGACGACGAGTAACGGCGTAGACTGCTCCGGGCTGACGTACGCCGTATTTCGCGAAGTCGGCGTCACGCTCCCTCGCGGCTCCGACGACCAAGCGCGCGTGGGCGCTCCCGTCACCCGCGACGAGTTGGCACCCGGCGACTTGATCTTCTTCGGATCGAGCAGCAACGTCTCGCACGTCGGCATTTACGCGGGCGGCGGCGAGTTCATCCACGCCTCCACGCGCTCGCGCAGCGTTCGCTTCGACAAGCTCGAAACCACCTACTTCCGCGATCGCTACCTGACCGCCCGGCGCGTTCTGTAAACCCCTTCATTGCCAGTCGCACCGCGAGTCCGGTAGACTCGTTGAAACCCCAGAGGTGAAACGATGAAGCCGACACCCGTCCTCGCCGCGCTCGCCTTGGTCATTACACCCTTCGGCGCCCAGGCCGAATGGCAGCTCGACGGAAATCCCCTTACCCTGTCGCCCGGCGGACCGGTGCTGACATCGATGATTCCCGACGGATCCGGCGGGGCGATCTTGGCGTTTGCCGACAGTCGAAACGGCGACGACGACATCTACGTCCAGCGCATCAGCGCCGCGGGTGTTCCCCTGTGGACGGTCGACGGCGTCCCGATCTGCGTTGCGATCAATGCGCAGGAAGGCCCCGTGCTCGTGTCCGACGGCGCGGGGGGGCGCGATCGTGGCGTGGGAGGACAACCGTGCCGCCAACGAGGACATCTACGTTCAGAGGATCACGTCCGCGGGTGTCCCGCAGTGGACCGCCAACGGTGTCGCGCTGTGCGTCGCCGTCAACGGACAGTACCTTCCGTCGATCGAGTCCGACGGTGCGGGTGGCGCCATCGTCACGTGGCGCGACCTGCGCACGCCTGCGAACGGCTACGACATCTACGCCCGTCGCGTGAACTCCGCGGGAACGCCGTTGTGGACGGCCAACGGGGTCGCGC
>DASPGK010000173.1:0-2082 GCA_035620655.1 Candidatus Krumholzibacteriia bacterium | reverse complement strand
TGAACATGAGCGAGTCGCCCTTCGATCGGCGCTGGAAGATGGCGAGTGTCTCTGCCGACACGGCCGGCGGCGGCGCGCACCGCATCTCGATCCCTTACCTCCCCATCGCCGAAGCCCGCACCGTCTTCGATGACCTGGGCGCGCGCGTCAACGAGACGGCATTCCGCTGGTAACTCGTGACCGGCCGGCGAGGCCCTATCCCTTCTCGAACGACTCGCCTTCCCGCAATCGGCGCAAGCGCTTGTCGTAGATCGTAAGCTCGATCTTTTCGATCAGCGGGTCGATCGACTCCTGATAGTGGGAGAAGGTGGAATGATGGACGGCCGCGATCGCGTTGGGCTGCATGCGATACACGATCTGCATCGCGTCCTTGGAATCCAGGCTGCGCATGGAACCGTCCGGCGCGCGCTCGGCGCCGATATAGAGAACGAGCAAGTTCGAGTAACCGTACGCGAGCTGTAGCTCGCGCGTCGCCTCCGAGAAGCGCGTGTCGCCGGTGACGTAGGCGGTGACGGGCTGCGCGCCTCCTTCGAGTCGTAGGAAGTATCCGTTGTCGCGCTCGGCGGGCGGTGGCGCGGCGGCCACACCCGCGGGCACCGCGGTGATCGACAGCGTGGTCCCGGCTTTTTCCAGCACGATCGACTCGCCCCACGAAAGCACGCGGGCGGTCGGCAGCTTGGCGGCGGCGGGAGCAAGCACCGTCCCCGCCGTGCGCTTCTCGAGTGCCACCGGGTCGAAGTGATCGGGCCGGAGAGAGGTGACCAAGCTCACGTCGGCGACGACGCCGAGCGCGTCGGGGCTGGGAGCCGGTTTCACCCGTGTCACCACGCCCAGTCCCGGAACTTCGACGCGGTCGGCGAGCACTGGGTCGCCAACCAGGCGAAACGGCCCCAACTCCAGAACGAACGACGGACCACCGAGCCAGGTGAACTTCATGCGGGTGTCAGGGGAATCGTCACGCGTAGCGAATGGTCACGCAATCGGCGACTTGCTTGGCGAGCGTGCGGGCCTCTTCCACGGTCTCCGCGCGCGCGAGTGCCACGCCCATGCGGCGGTACTTGCGCGAGTCGGGCTTGCCGAAGATGCGCACCTGCGAATTCGGGAACGCGAGCGCCTTCTCGAGGCCTTCGTAGCCCGCGATGCGCGGCGACTCGCGGTCGGCCAGGATCACCGCCGACGCCGACGCGCCGTAGTAGGTGACGGTCGGGATCGGCAGTCCGAGGATGGCGCGCACGTGCAGGTCGAACTCGGACAGATCCTGCGAGATCATCGTCACCATACCGGTGTCGTGCGGCCGCGGCGAAAGCTCGGAGAAGATCACTTCGTCCTTGGTGATGAAGAACTCGACGCCGAAGATGCCCGCGCCGCCCAGGCGGTCCGTCACCTTCTTCGCCATGCGCTGCGCCTCTTCGAGCTGCGCGGACGTGATCTCGGCCGGCATCCACGACTCCATGTAGTCGCCGCGCTCCTGCCGGTGCCCGACCGGGCTTACGAACAGCGTGGGACCGTCCCACTGGCGAATCGTGAGCAGCGTGATCTCGAGATGAAAGCGGACGAATTCCTCGACGATGACCTTCTTCTCGTCTCCGCGTTGGTTGCTGCACGCGTAGTCCCACGCAGCGCCCAGCTGGTCCGCGGTCCCAACCGTCGACTGGCCCTTCCCCGACGACGACATGACGGGTTTGACCACGCACGGGATGCCGACGTCGACCGCGGCCGCGCGCAATTCGTCCAGCGTGGTCGCGTAGGCGTAGCGCGCGGTGCGAAGTGCCAGCTCCTTGGACGCCACTTCGCGGATGGCCACGCGGTTCATGGTGAGATACGTCGCCTCGGCGGTCGGAATCACCGTGATGCCGTTGCGCTCGAAATCGCGCAGTCGCTCGGTGCGAATGGCTTCGATCTCGGGGACGATCATGTCGGGGCGATGCTTGGCGACCACGCGCCCCAACTCGCCCGCGTCGAGCATGTTGATCACTTCGAAACAGTCCGCGACTTGCATCGCGGGCGCGCCCGCGTAGCGGTCGACCGCGACCACGGACTTGCCCAGCCGCTTGGCCGAGATGACGACTTCCCTCCCCAGCT
>DASPGK010000172.1:0-3173 GCA_035620655.1 Candidatus Krumholzibacteriia bacterium | reverse complement strand
GGGAACTATGCGTTCCATCGCCTGCCGGCGGGCGTCTACACGGTGTCGATACCGCCCAAACCGGGCATCGAGCCGGTCACACCGACCGAGATCACGGTGCTCTTGACCGAGACCGAGGGCGATGTATCCGACTTCCTCGACGCCAATTTCGGCGTGCTCGCGTCATACGTGCCGCCCGACCCGTTCCCGATCGGCGCGTACATCGAGGCCAACGGCGAGTACGCCACCGACCCCGACCGTCTCGTCGCCCAAGGCATCGAGCTGGCGCGGTGCGGACACAACCCGTACTCTCCCTTCGACGGCGGCGACGATGACGACGACGACGGAGACAACGACGACTACGACGACGAGCGCGATTGTCGTAAGGGCAAGCTGCGCGGCCCGGTGACCGCCGTCGACGACGAGAACGGCGCCTTCGCGGTCATGGGCACGTGGGTGTCGATCGATCCAACGACGACCGCGTACGAGGTCGAAGTAGGCCAGCGCCTCGACGTGCGCGTCCACCGCGCCGACGACGGCTCGCTGGTGGCCGACGTGATCAAGCCGTGGCACAGCGACAAGGAGCAGGTACACGGCCGCATCGACGAGGTCGAGATCGGCGACGACGGTGTCGTTCAGTTGAAGGTGCTCGATACGTTGGTGATCGTGACGCGTCACCCGCACGTCACGCCATAAGAGAGTTTGTCATAGCGACAAACGGAAGACCGTTCGGGGCGACTGGGCAAGCAGGCCGCTCCGGACGGTCTTCTTGTTTCGCGCGCGCTCATCGAACGAGCACCAGCTTCCGGACCGCCTCGCGCCCGCCCGCGCGCACCCGGCAGAAATAGACCCCCGACGCCACCGCGCGCCCGGCATCGTCGCGCCCGTCCCACTCGAGCGCGTGCTCGCCCGCCGTGGTGAAGCCCGCACGCAGCTCGCGCACGCGCGCGCCGCGCGCGTCGTACACCGCGACCGAGGCGTACTCGGACCGCGCGAGACGAATCGGTACGGTCGTCGAAGCACCGAAGGGGTTGGGCGTGTTGGGGCCCACGGAGGGCATGCCCGCGGGAGAGCGCTCGATGCCGGTCGCGAAGTCCATCTCGAACACGTAGAGCCCGTTGGGGCGATCGCTGACGTACATCGTCCCGCCCGGCCCGAACGGATAGCACCCGTACGCGCCCACGTAGACCCCCTCGCCCGTCATGGGCGAGGTGTCGTACTGCTCCACCAGCACGGGCCAGGCCGGAATCGTGATGTCGTAGAGCTTGAAACCGGCCGTGTAGTACGCGACCGCGAGCGTGTTCCCCACCACGTAGCAGTAGTGCACGGTCGCGCTCGGGTCGTAGATCGCGCCCACCTTGACCGGATTCCAGATGGCCGCCAGATCCCAGATGGTGATGTCGGGTTGCGGCGACACCGCGAATTCGTCGCACAAATAGAGGTAGCGCCCGTCGGCCGTGAGCCGGCCTTGGTGGTGGAACTCGATCAGCGGGTCGGTGATCGACCCCAGTCCCTGGGGCGAATAGCGGTCGCTGACGTCGTAGATGAATGTGCCCGCGTGGCCGCGAAAGTCGAAAAGAATATCGCCGTCGACGTACGAATCGTGGCCATCGACACCCGGGATGTCCCACGCGAATGCGGGCACGGTCGGGTCGCCGTTCAGGTCGTAGCAGGTGAGGCCGGGGAGGGCGACGTACATGAATCCCTTCGAATCGATCCAGAGGTTGTGCCCGCCGGTGAAACTCCCGACCGCGACCGGGCTCCCCGGGTTGGAGAGATCGAGGATGCCACCCACGCCACCGGGCAGCCCGTCCACCGTATAGGCCAGATTGCCGAAGGTCTTGGTGTCGTAGCGGGGCACGGTGGTCGCGACCGCCACCTGAAACGGATTGGTGGGATCGCTCACGTCGACGATATGCAGACCGGTGGCGTTGTTGCCGACGAGGGCGTACGAGCGCCCGTTGGACGGGTGGCTCCACCCGTACACGTCGGTGTAGTTGTTCGACGCCGAGGGATCGAGGTAGCCGACCAAGTCGAAGCCGGTCGCACGAACGCTCGGGGCGGCTGCGATGAACAGCGCCGCGCAGGCGGCGACGGGTGTGAGACGACGAGGCAACTTGACCGCCGTTCGGGATGAGGGACGATGGTGAGGGCGGCGAGCTACCATGATAACACGGATGGATGGTCCCCTTCTTAGTACGATTCGTACTAAATGGCGCTTGACCGTAGGTGCGCCTCGCCCTATTTTGCCGCCATGAAAACACCGAACCAGGCCCGGGGCGGCCTCTTCACCGCCGTCGCGGCACTCACCATCGCCGGCCCGGCCCAGGGGGTTGGCCAGACCATCTCGGACAGCGAAGCCCTGGCGCGTGTGCCCATGACCTTCACGCGCAACCAAGTCCGCATTCCCGTTTCGGTCAACGGCTCGGAGCCGTTCACGCTCATCCTCGACACCGGCATGCCGACCCGCGGCTTGTTGCTGCGCGCCGGCGAGCGCGTCGACGCGCTGGGGCTGGAGTTTCTCGGCACCGACTCGGTTTCGGGCGGCGGGAGCGACGGCGCCCTCAGCGCGCGGGTGTCGAAGGGGCAACGCATCGAACTAGGCGGACTCGCGATCCCCGAGGTGCCCGTGATCGTGTTGCCCGAGCAGAACTTGATGCAAGACGTCGACGGCGTCATCGGCGCGGAGTTGTTCGAGCGCTTCGCGGTGCGGGTCGACGCCGACCGTTTGCGGGTCGAGCTTATCGACCCGGGGATCTTCCAGCCCGCCCACGGGAGTTCGATCGTGCCGCTTCGCTTCAACCAGGGAGTCGCATTCGTGGACGCCGAGGTTACCGTCGACGCCGGTGCTCCCGTCGCCGCCGATCTTGCACTCGACCTGGGCGCCGGCCACGCGCTGTGGCTGAACGAAAAGAGCAACCCGCGCCTGGCGTCGCCCGCGGGCGCGATCGAGACCGTGCTTGGCCGCGGCCTCTCGGGCGAGATTCGCGGCTCCATCGGGCGCGTGCACCGACTCCAGCTGGGCGACTTCGCGTTCGAGAACGTGGTGACGCTATTCCCCGTCGGCGAGCACCAAAATCCGGGTGGCTTCGATTTCAGGGACGGTTTCATCGGCGCGGAAATCTTGACTCGCTTCGTCGTGACTTACGACTACGCCCAGAAGCGCATGGTACTCGAACGGGGAGGCATGTTCT
>DASPGK010000171.1:0-3662 GCA_035620655.1 Candidatus Krumholzibacteriia bacterium | reverse complement strand
GTATCGGCGTGGTGGCCAACCAG
Organism: Candidatus Krumholzibacteriia bacterium; assembly: GCA_035620655.1. Classification (GTDB taxonomy): domain Bacteria; phylum Krumholzibacteriota; class Krumholzibacteriia; order WVZY01; family JAKEHA01; genus JAKEHA01. The sequence goes on along the minus strand of DASPGK010000171.1, from coordinate 3,639 downwards.
CCCAAGTCGCTCGCGGGGGTCCTCGACATCAAGTCGTCGATCAAGGCCGCGCGCTTCGTTCGCTTCTGCGACGCGTTCAACATTCCCCTGGTCACCTTCGAGGACGTGCCGGGATTTTTGCCGGGGACCGAGCAGGAGTGGGGGGGCATCATCAAGCACGGCGCGAAGCTCTTGTTCGCGTACTGCGAAGCCACCGTCCCCAAGATCACGGTCATCACCCGCAAGGCCTACGGCGGGGCGTACGACGTCATGAGTTCGAAGCACATTCGCGCGGACTACAACGTGGCGTGGCCGAGCGCGGAGCTGGCGGTGATGGGCGCCGAGGGGGCCGTCAATATCCTCAACAAGCGCGAGATCGAATCCGCGAAGGACCCCGCCGCGGAGCGCGCACGCCGTGTGCAAGAGTACAACGAGAAATTCGCCAACCCGTACATCGCCGCGTCGCTCGGTTACATCGACGACGTGATCGAGCCCGCGGACACGCGCCCCAAGATCATCGCCGCTCTCGAGAGCCTCGTGAACAAACGCCAGAGCATGCCGCCCAAGAAGCACGGCAACATCCCGCTCTGACGCCGAGGCCCATTGCCATGTTCGCCAAGATCCTGATCGCCAACCGCGGCGAAATCGCCGTTCGGGTGGCACGCGCGTGCAAGGAGATGGGGATCACGCCGGTGGCGATCTACTCCGACGCGGACCGCACCGCGCTCCACGTCGCGCACGCGTACGAGGCGTATCGGGTGGGCGGACCCGAGAGCCGCGAAAGCTACCTCAATATTCCCAACATCCTGGCCGCGTGCCGCGAGAGCGGCGCGGAGGCGGTCCATCCCGGCTACGGCTTCTTGGCCGAAAACGCCGACTTCGCGCAGGCGTGCGCCGACGCGGGCGTCGCGTTCATTGGTCCCTCCGCGAACGCGATTCGCGCCATGGGCAACAAGCTCGCGGCGCGTGCCGCGATGAAGAAGGCCGGCGTTCCTACCGTCCCCGGCAGCGACGTACCCGTGACGGACGCGCGCGAAGCCGCGCGTCTGGCGCGCGAGATCGGTTACCCGGTCTTGCTCAAGGCCGCCGCCGGAGGCGGGGGCAAGGGGATGCGAGTCGTTCGCACCGACGCCGAGTTCGAAGCCGCGCTCAAGCTCACCACGGGCGAAGCCAAGGCCGCCTTCGGGGACGCATCGGTTTATATCGAGAAGTTCATCGAGCGGCCCAAGCACATCGAGATCCAAGTCATGGCCGACGCGCACGGCAATGTGGTCACGTACGGCGAGCGCGAGTGTTCGATGCAGCGTCGCTACCAGAAGGTGATCGAAGAGGCGCCTTCGCCCATCGTGACGCCACAGATGCGCGCCTCCCTCTCCGACGCCGCGCGCAAGGCCGCGATTGCGGTGGGCTACACCGGCGCGGGCACGGTCGAGTTCATCGTCGATTCCGAACGGCGCTTCTTCTTCCTCGAGATGAACACGCGCCTGCAGGTCGAGCACCCGGTGACCGAGATGGTCTACGGCGTCGACTTGGTCAAGCAGCAGATCGAAGTGGCCGGCGGCGCGGCGCTCACGGTCCAGCAGAGCGATGTCGTGCCGCGCGGGCACGCGATCGAGATGCGTGTTTACGCCGAAGACCCCGCGCACGGCTTCCTCCCCTCGATCGGCACCATCAAGCGCTTGGTGCTCCCCCAGGGCCCCGGCGTGCGCAACGAGAACGGCGTGTACGAGGGCTACGAGATTCCGATTTATTACGATCCCATGCTCGGCAAGCTGGTGGTGTACGCCGACACGCGCGAGGATGCGATCCAGCGCGCGCGACGCGCGCTGCGCGAGTACCGCTGCGAGCCGGTGCGCACCAACGTCGACTTCCTATTGTGGGCGCTGAATGAGCCTGCCTTCGTCGACGGGAGCTACGACACCAAGCACATCGAGGCGCACTTCGATCCGTCGCAACTGCACCAGCGCGACGAGGAAGTCGAGCTGGCCGCGATCGCCGCCGCCATCGCCGCTTTCGACTACCGCAGCACCGTACGTTACGCCACCCTCGACGAGTCCAAGGACGGCGCCTGGCGTCGCGCCGCGCGCGCCGACGCCACCAAGCGGTGGTCGCGATGAAGTTCTACGTCCGCGTCGACGGAACCGAGCGGGTGCTGCACGTCTCCCGCGACGGCGCGGTCTATCGCGTCGACGTCGACGGGCGCGTGCTCAACGTGGATGCGCGCAACTTCGGCGACAAGGACGCCTTCTCGCTCTTGATCGACCGCAAGTCCTACCTAGTCGAAGCCGCCCCCGTGAAACCCGAGCGCGGCGTGTATTTCGCGCGCGTGCTGGGCCGCCACTACGACGTCGAGGTGCTGGACGAATTGCTGGTCGCGGTACGCGACGCCGAGAGAGCGCGCGAGCACACGGGCGCCTTCACTCTGCGCGCGCCCATGCCGGGGCTCGTGGTCCAAGTGCGCGTAACACCCGGGGCGCGCGTTTCCGTGGGTGAAGCGGTGGTCGTCATGGAAGCGATGAAGATGCGCAACGAACTCGCGAGCGAAGTGGCCGGTGTGGTGACGTCGGTCGCCGTGGCCGAGGGCGACAAGGTCGACTCGCAGACCCCGCTGGTGACGATCGAGAGAGAGTGATGGCGTCGAGGAACAAGAAGACGTGGCGCGAGAAGGTCTACGACCCGGCGGTGAAAAAGACGCCGGAGCGGAAACGACGTTTTCGCACTTCCTCGGGAATCGAGATTGAGCCGCTGTACACATCTCCCGGGGACCTTGACGTCGGCAGCGAGGAGAAAGTCACCTTCCCCGGGGAATACCCATTCACACGCGGCGTGTATCCGTCGATGTACCGCAGCCGGCCGTGGACCACGCGCCAGTACGCCGGCTTCGGGACTGCGCGCGAGACCAACCAGCGCTTTCATTCTCTATTGAAGCGCGGGCAGAACGGACTCTCGGTCGCGTTCGACCTCCCCACCCAGATGGGCCTCGACTCCGACAACCCGCTGGCCCTGGGCGAAGTCGGCCGCGTCGGCGTCGCCATCGACACCGTGGACGATCTGGAGGTGCTCTTCGATCGGATTCCACTCGAGTCCGTCAGCACGTCGATGACCATCAACGCGACCGCGTCGGTCCTCTTGGCCATGTACGCCGTCGTGCACGAGGAACGCGGGGGCAAGCGCCGCGATCTCTCCGGCACCGTGCAGAACGACATCTTGAAGGAGTACATCGCGCGCGGCACGTACATCTATCCGCCCGCGCCTTCGATGCGCGTCATCACCGACCTCTTCGCCTACGCGAAAGAGGAGTGGCCGGAGTGGAACACGATCTCGATCAGCGGCTATCACATCCGCGAGGCGGGCTCGACCGCGCCGCAGGAGCTCGCGTTCACGCTCGCCGACGGGATCGCCTACGTCGAGGCGGCGATCCGCGCCGGGCTCGACGCCGACGCGTTCGCATCCCAGCTCTCGTTCTTCTTCAACGTGCACAACGACTTCCTCGAGGAGATCGCCAAGTTCCGCGCGGCGCGGCGCATGTGGGCGAAGATCATGCGCGAGCGGTTCCGCGCGAAGAACCCGCGCTCGTGGCTGCTCCGCTTCCACGCGCAGACCGCGGGCTCGACGCTCGCGGCGCAGCAGCCGGACGTCAACATCGTGCGCGTCGCGATC
>DASPGK010000170.1:0-2287 GCA_035620655.1 Candidatus Krumholzibacteriia bacterium | reverse complement strand
GAGAGACGTTTGCGTTGCCCAATCCGTTCTTTACCATCGCCACGCAGAATCCGATCGAGCAGGAGGGAACCTATCCGCTCCCCGAAGCCCAGCTCGACCGCTTCATGTTCAACATTCGCGTCGACTATCCGTCCGAAGAGGAAGAGATCCAGATCGTCGAAACCACCACGTCGCCGCAGGCCACCACCCCCAAGGTCGTGCTCAAGGCGAGCGACATTCTTCGCACGCAGGAGCTGGTGCGGACGGTTCCGGTCGACTCGCACGTACTGCGCTACGCGATTCGATTGGTGCGCGCGACGCGCGACGACTCGATTCCGCAGGTGAAGCAGTACGTGTCGTGGGGCGCCGGCCCGCGCGCGGGACAGAACTTGGTGCTCGGCGCCAAAGTGCGCGCCGTCATGAACGGCCGCCCCATTCCGAGCATCGACGACGTGCGCGCAATCGCGCATCCGGTGATGCGCCACCGCATCGTCACCAACTTCAACGCCGACGCGGACGGCGTCTCGACCGACGTGTTGATCGACCGGCTGCTCGAGAGCGTGCCCGCGTAGCGTCTCCATCGGCACATGCGGCCGCCCCTCCTCGACCGGCGCTCGTCGCACCAGCCGCGAAGTACGATCGCGACCACCATCGCATTCGGCCTGGCCGCTTCGCTCGGCGCCGCGATCGCGACGCCCCTCAACGGCGCGCCCGATGAAGCCGATCCGCGCAGCGTCGAGTGGGTGTGCGCGCACGCGCCGGAGCGCGTGAGCCTCCTCTTCGACAGTCTCAATCTCGACCGCCCCGCGCTCTCCAAGGTCAAGCAAGCCGTGCTCGCGAGCGACTACCCGGCCGCGTGCCACGCGCTCCTTCAATACTATCGAACCGCCCCCAGCGCGAAGTGGCTCCGTCATCCGGTGGTGAAGGAATCGCGCAAGGACGATGCGCGAGCGGACGCCATTCTCTCCGACGAGCTCGAATTCTACGGTGAACGCGCCACCGTGCCGCGCACCGCGGCGGGCGGCCTCGATTGGACCTACGCCGGTCCGCGCAACGACCCGGAGTGGAACTGGTCGCTCAATTGGATGGGCTACTTGGGCCCGCTCACGGCCGGCTATTTCAAGACCGGGCGCCGCGATTACGTCGAACGGATCGACCAAGACGTGCGCGACTGGATTCTCGCCAACCCGCGTCCGTCCGCCGCGACGCGCGCGGGCGGGTGGCGCGGGCTCGAAGTCGCCACGCGGGTCGGCAACTGGAAGTCGGTGTTCTACGGACTGCAGGCGGTCGACGAGTTCTCGCCGGCCGCACGCATCCTGATGCTGTCGAGCCTGGTCGAGCACGCGCAGCACCTGATGCTGTTTCACCGGCGTGACGCCAACAACTGGACGGTGAGCGAGATGAACGCGCTGGGGACGGTAGGATGCGCGTGGCCCGAGTTTCGCGACGCGGGCGGCTGGCGCGCGTACTCGCAGGAGAACATCGGCCGGCTCGCGGGCGAGCTCGTGTACCCGGACGGCGCGGAGGCGGAGCTCACGAGTGGGTACCACCGCATCGCCACCGAGACGTTCGATGGCTACGTCGACACGTTCCGCCGTTTCGGCTATCCGGTGGCGGACTCGATCGCGGTCGACATCAAGCGCATGTGGACCTATCTCGCGTACACGCTGCGACCCGACGGGACCTCGCCGCAGAACAACGACTCCGACCGCAGCGATATCCGCGAGAAATTGACGGCCGCCGCGATGACCTACGATCGCCCGGACTGGAGTTATATCGCGAGCAACGGGCGCGAGGGCAACCGGCCGCGCATCGGTCCATCCGTCACGTTCCCGTGGGCGGGACACGCGGTCATGCGAAACGGGTGGGGCGCCGACGCGCACTGGGCCTTCTTCGACGCCGGCCCGTTCGGCGTCGCGCATCAGCACCGCGACAAACTTCACCTCTCGATCGACGCATTCGGGCGGCCGCTCCTGGTCGACACGGGGCGCTTCACGTATTCGGAGGGACCGCAGCGCGACTACTTCGCGGGGTCGGCGGGGCACAACGTGCTCCTCATCGACGGCGCGGGGCAGAACAAGACGCCCGAGCGCGCGCAGCGCCCCATGCCCGGCGGCGACTACGGATCGACCGCGGAGCTCGATTTCGCGCGCGGCATCTTCGACGCGGGCTTCTCCGGCACCAAGGGGCGCGCGGTGCACACACGCACCGTCGTCTATATAAAGGACCGCTTCTGGATCGTCGCCGATCGCGTCGAGACCGACCGCTCGCGCACGGTCGAAGCGCTCTGGCACTTCGCGCCCGACTG
>DASPGK010000169.1:0-17294 GCA_035620655.1 Candidatus Krumholzibacteriia bacterium | reverse complement strand
TCAACTTCTGAAAACGATGCCGCGTGGAGAAGCTCTCTTGCGCCGTGCGCGCGCCGCTACGCTCGCGAGTGCGGCGGCCCTGGCCGCGATGGCGGCCGGCTGCGGCGCGAGCGAGCCCCCGGCGGGCTCGGTCGACAGCGTCATGGTCCATGTCGAGCGCCAGCTCTCCTTCGGCCCGCGCGTGCCCGGCACTCCCGCGCGCGACGCGGCCGCGCGCTACCTCGCGCGCGCCCTCGAGCGCTACGGCGCGCGCGTGTCGCTGCAGTCCTTCGAGGTCGAGGATCCGTACGAGTTGCGCCGGCTCCGATTGATCAACGTCGTCGGGAGCTTCGCGCCGGAGCGCACGCGCCGCATCATGCTGTGCGCGCACTACGACTCGCGTCCGTGGGCCGATCAAGAGCGCGACTCGACCTTGTGGACCGAGCCCATCCCGGGCGCGGTCGACGGGGCCACGGGTGTGGCCGTCCTGCTGGAGGTCGCGCGCCTGGTCGGACTCGCGAGCCCGGGCGAGATCGGCGTCGACGTGGTGCTGTTCGACGGCGAGGACTACGGCAAGCGGGGGAACATCGACCACTACCTCTTGGGCTCGAAGCACTTCGTCATGAACCTCAACGGGTACCGCCCGCAGGGCGCCATCCTGCTCGACATGGTGGGCGGGAAGGGGACACGCATCCGTCGCGAGCCCTTCTCCAAGGAACACGCGCGCGCCTTCCTGGACCACGTCTTCGCCCGCGCGGCGGCTCTCCGCCTCGACTATTTCGAAGCCGCCGACGGCGCCCCGATGATCGACGACCACGTCCCCCTGCTCCAGGCCGGCATCCCCGCCATCGACCTCTTCGGCTACGACTACGCCGCCTGGCACACCCTCGGCGACGACCTGTCCCAGGTCGACCCCGCCAAGCTCTCCCAAGTGCTTGTCCTGCTTCGAGATCTGCTCTACGACAGGCCCTTTCCGGCCGAGTGACGCGGCCGGGCAGGTACCCGCCGCGGCTCCTGTCGTCCGGCAGCCCACTGCTCTCGGGCCTACCGCGCATGCGCACTAGTAGGCCCTCGTTTGTGGGCGCCCGCCGGACGCCACCCGCGGCTCGTGCACGTGTCGCCGAGGGGCTTGCGCTTTCCCGAGCGATGTGCTAGAAATTCCGTGTGTTGTGGGTGTGCTGACCAGTGGGCGGGGTCGCCCACTTTTTTATTGCCGTCCGGTTCGTATCCATCCGTCGCCGGGCTGATCGTGACAGAACAGGAACTCGAGAAGCTGATCGTGCCCGAGCTGGAGACGCTCGGCTTCGAGTGCGTGAAGCTCGAGGTGGTCGGTGGCCCGCGACACCCCGTCGTGCGGTTGTTCATCGACAAGCCCGGCGGAGTCACCGTCGGCGAGTGCGCGCTCGTCAGTCGCACCCTCGGGCTCGTGTTCGATCGGGAAGATCCGTTCCCCGGTAGTTTTCTGCTCGAGGTTTCGTCGCCGGGAAGCAACCGGCCGCTCGTGACCGAGGCGCATTTTCAGCGCTTCGTGGGACACGAAGCGAAGGTGGTCGTCGAGCGCGCGGGCGCGCGGGCGACGCATATTGGCCGCATTCGTTCCTGCGTGAACGGCGCGCTCACCCTGGATACCGACGCGGGCGAAGTGGCGGTGGGGCTGCGCGAGGTCGTGCGAGCGAATCTAATCAATCAGGAATACAAGATCGACAAGAAGAGAGAGAAGCACCGGCGCCCCCCCAATTGGGAAGGGCGCGGAGGCGAGGAGTAAATGAGCATCCACTTTGCAGAGGCGTTCAACCAGCTCATCCGCGAGCGGCGGCTGGATCGCGCCATCCTCATGGACACCCTGACGCAGGGCTTCGCGTCGGCCGTGCGCAGGAAGTACGGGCCGAACGCGGAAGTGCGCATCGAGGACGACGGCCACGGGTCGATCGAGCTGTTCCTGGTCAAGAACGTTGTCGACGCGGTCGAGGACCCCAGCATTCAGATTTCGGTGGTCGACGCGCAGGAATACGCCGAGGGCGCCGAAGCCGGCGACGCCATCGAGATCAATCTCCCGTTCGAGGAGTTCGGCCGCAACGCGATTCAGGTCACCAAGCAGATCCTGATGCAGAAGATTCGCGAGTTCGAGCGCGACCGCGTGTTCGAAGAGTACAAGGACCGCGTCAACGAGATCGTCTCCGGCTCCGTCCAGCAGATCGACCGCACCGGCATCCTGGTCAACCTGGGCAGCGCCGAGGCGTTCATGCCCAAGAAGGACCAGATTCGCCGCGAGCGCTACCAGCAGGGCTCGTCGATCCGCGCCGTCGTGATGAAGGTCGACAAGGAAGCCAAGGGGCCGATGATCACGCTCTCGCGCACCAGTCCCGAGTTCCTGAAGGCCCTGTTCATCCAGGAAGTCCCCGAAATCTACGAAGGCCTGATCGAGATCAAGAGCATCGCGCGCGAAGCGGGCGGGCGCTCGAAGATCGCCGTCTACTCGCGCGACGACCGCGTGGACGCGGTGGGCGCGTGCGTGGGCATGAAGGGCTCGCGCGTGCAAGCCGTCGTCAACGAGCTTTCGGGCGAACGCATCGACATCGTGCCGTGGAGCGACGACGTGCAGACCTTCGTCTCGCGCGCGCTCTCGCCGGCCAAGATCACCCAGGTTCGCCCCGACATCGAAACCAAGACGGTTACCGTGGTGGTCGAAGAAGACCAGCTCTCGCTCGCGATCGGCAAGGAAGGCCAGAATGTGCGACTCGCGTCGCGCTTGACCGGCTGGCAGATCGAATTGGTCTCGTCGCGCGAGCTCGAGCAGCGCCAGCGCCTGCAGGAACACCTGCTCATGCCGATCGAAGAGATGGTGGGTGTTTCCGACAAGATGGCGGAGAAGCTGCGCGAGGCCGGCATCAACACCGTGCAGAAGCTGATCAAGACTCCGGTCGGGTCGTTGCTCACGATCCCGGGTTTCGGCGAGCGCACGGTCGAGAGGCTGATGGAGACCGCGCAGGGCACCGTCAAGGAGCTCGAGAAGGCGCTCGAAGAATTGATCCGCAAGGAGAACGAGGACCGCGAGGAGAAGAAGCGGCAAGAGAAGCCGCTCTTCGACGAAAGCATGCTCGAAGCGGAGACCGAAGAGCCCAAGAAGGAAACCAAGAAGCTCACGGCCGCGCAGTTGTTCCGCGACCCGGCCGAGGTCGAGGCGGAAGCGGCCGCGGAGCCGGCGTCAACCGAGCCCGCCGAAGCACCGGCGGAGACTACCGCCGAGACTCCGGCGGAGATTTCCGCGGAGCCGACCGCCGAAGCGACCGGCGACGGCGACGCCGAATCGAATCCCGAAGCAGAGGACACGAAGGACTAAATGCGCATCTCCGAGTTGGCCAAGAAGTATAACGTCACCAACGACGAGCTCGTCGCGTTGTTGAAGAACGCGGGCTACCAGGTGGCGAGCGCCGGCAGCGCCGTCGACTACGACATGCTGACCGCACTCGATCGCCACTTCAGCCGCTCGGGCGCGTCGGCCAAGAAGGGCAAGGGCAAAACGACGTCGAAGGCGTCCAAGGCCGCCGCCGCCGCGAGCGCGGATACCGCCAAAGCGAAGGTCAAGCTGCGCAAGGCGAAGGGCCCCGAGCCCGAGCCGGTGGTCGAAGCGCCCGCCAAGGAGAAGCCCAAGGTCAAACTCGCGAAGGCGGCCAAGCCGGCCGCCGAGCCCGCGCCATCGGTCGAGCCGAAAGCGGAGGCCAAGGCGGAGGTCAAGGAAGCCAAGTCGGCCAAGAAGTCGTCGTCGGTCGCGACCGCTCCCGCCGCGGCCAAGACGAGCAAGCGCGCGGAGGCCGAAGCGGAGAAGCCCGCGCTGAAGGTGGCGCCCGCGCCCAAGGCCCCGCCCAAGCCCAAGAAGCTGACACCGCTCGACGAGTTGGCGAAGGCGGCCGTGGAGCCGCTCATCGCCATCGAGCCCGACACTCCGGCCGACGAGGTCGAGGAGTGGGTGCAGGCGACCGAAGAGCACAAGCGTCACGGTCACGTGCACGCCAAGACCAGCGATGCCGAGCAGGTGCGCGAGAGCGTGCGGCGCACGCTGGCCAAGATGGAGACCACGCGCAAGACCAAGCGGCGCAAGACGCGCGCCGCCACGGTGGCGCCGGTCGATCTCCCTCCCGTGCGCGTGCAGGAGGGTGCGACACCCGCCGACCTCGGATACGCCCTCGGCGTTTCGGCCGACGACGTTCTCTCGCGCATGTCGCAGCTCGACCTCCAGGCCGATGCCAGCGCCGCACTCGACCGCGACACCATCGAGTTGGTGGCGGAAGAATTGGGCCGCCGCGTCGACGTGGAAGCGTCGTTCGGCGAGACCCAGCTCAAACTCGACGCCCAGGTCGATCCGACCAAGCTGGTGGCGCGCGCGCCGGTGGTGACCGTCATGGGTCACGTCGACCACGGCAAGACCTCGATCCTCGATTACATTCGCAAGGCCAACGTCGCCGCCGGCGAAGCGGGCGGCATCACGCAGCACGTCGGCGCGTACGAAGTCACGACACCCAACGGGAAGATCACCTTCATCGACACTCCGGGCCACGAGGCCTTCACCGCCATGCGTGCGCGCGGCGCGAAGAGCACCGACATCGTCGTGCTGGTTGTGGCCGCGGACGACGGCGTCATGCCGCAGACCATCGAGGCGATCAACCACGTGCGCGCGGCCAAGGTGCCGATGATCGTGGCCATGAACAAGGTCGATTTGCCGACCGCGAACCCGGCCGGGTTGATGCAGCAGCTGGCACAGCAGAGCGTCCTGGTCGAAGGCTACGGCGGCGACGTGGTCTCGGTGGAAGTCTCGGCCAAGACCGGCAAGAACATCGATAAGCTGCTCGAGATGATCCTCTTGCAGGCCGAGCTCGCGGAGCTCAAGGCCGACCCGACCGCGCGCGCACAGGGCGTCGTGGTCGAAGTGCGCAAGGAAGAGGGGCGCGGAATCCTGATCACCGTGCTCGTGCAGCAAGGCACGCTTCGCATCGGCGACGTGTTCGTGGTGGGCAACGAGTACGGCAAGGTGCGCTCGCTGTTCGACCACGCGGGTCGCGCGCTGCGCGAGGCGGGTCCGTCGACCCCGGTGGTCGTGCTCGGCGCCGACGGCATGCCCGAGGCCGGCGACCAGTTCATCGCGGTCAAGAACGAGCGCGAGGCGCGCGAAGTGGCGCAGAAGCGCCAGGAGAACCTGCGCGCGAAGGGCCTGGAGCCCACCAAGGCCCTCACCTTGGAAGAGCTCTATGCCCAAATTCAGGGCGGGGCCGCGAAGGAATTGAACGTGGTCTTGAAAGCCGACACCAACGGCTCGCTCGAAGCGCTGCGCGACAGCCTCCTGCCGCTGAACATCGAGGGGATCAAAATCAACCTCGTGCACGGTGGCGTCGGTGGCGTCTCGGAGTCGGACGTGCTGCTGGCGCAGAGCACCAACGCCGTGATCATCGCGTTCAATACCAAGGTAACGCCCAAGGCCAAGGACATCGCGAAGCTCAAGGGCATCGAGATCCGCAGCTACAAGATCATTTACGAGGCCATCGAAGACGTCGACAAGGCGCTCAAGGGGATGCTGGAACCGGTGTTCGTCGAGCGCGTGCTCGGACGCGCCGAGGTGCGCAAGATCTTCCGGGTGTCGAAGCTCGGTACCATCGCGGGCTGCATGGTGGTGGAGGGGACGATCCAGCGCAACGCCAGCGCGCGCGTCATTCGCAACGGCGAAGTAATCGCCAAGGGCAAGATCGGCTCGCTCAAGCGCTTCCAGGACGACGCGCGCGAGGTGGCGCAGAACTTCGAGTGCGGTATCGGGGTCTCCGGCTTCGACGATTTCACCGAGCGCGACATCATCGAGGCGTTCGTCGTCGAAGAAAAGGCCCGCGTATTCTAACGGCGCCGCGGCCAGTCACCTGCCGGGCGCGGTTCGTGCGATGTTGGTCAAGCTCTTGACCGTCGACCTTCTGATCCCCGGCTCTTCTTCGTTGAAAGAGAAGCGCTTCGTGCTGAAGAGCCTCAAAGCCAGGCTCCGCAGCCGCTTCAACGTGTCGGTGGCGGAGATCGATTATCAGGACAAGTGGCAGCGCTGCCTGATCGCGGTGGCGATCGTCGGCTCGGATCGGGAGTCGGTCGACGGGACCTGCGGGCAAGTGCGACGCTTCATCGAAGGCGACCACCGCGTGGAGCTGGCCGATGCCCTCGAGGAATTTCGATAGATGACCAGACCGAATTACAGAATCGAGCGCGTCAACGAGCTCATCAAGGAAGTCTTGAGCGAGTTGGTATTGACCGAGATCAAGGACCCGCGCGTGGGGCTGATCACCATCACCGGCGTGCGCGTGACCAACGACCTCTCGAGCGCCAAGGTGCTGTTCAGCGTGATGGGGGACGAGGCGCAGCGCGCGATGACTCTCAAGACGCTGAAGGCCGCGTCGGGTTTCCTGCGCCGCGTGCTCGTGCGCCACATGGACGTGCGGGTAGCACCCGAATTGCGCTGGGTATACGACGACTCGCTGGACCGCGCGTTCCGCATCGAGCAGGCGCTGCGCGAGACCGGCACCATCCCGAATGACGAGCCGGAACCGAAGGACGAATGACCAATCGCTTCGACAACCGAGTGTTCGTGATCGACAAAGTGCCCGGGCCCACCTCGTTCGAGATCGTGGCCGCGCTGCGGCGCGTCTCGGGACTGCGGCGCGTGGGCCACGCCGGCACCCTCGACGCGCTCGCGCGCGGCGTGCTGCTCGTGTGCACGGGCCACGCGACGCGCGCGGTGGAGCACTTCATGAACCTCGAGAAGGAGTACCGCTTCGACGTGCGCCTGGGTGTGGAGACCACGACCCTCGACGCCGAAGGCGACGTGGTCCGCGAGGCGCCGGTTCCGCCCCTCACGATCGAAGAGATGCGCGCGGCGGCGGCCCAGTTCGTGGGCGATTACGTCATGGTGCCGCCCACGTTTTCCGCGCTCAAGCTGGGTGGGCGCCGCTTCAGCGACCTCGCGCGCGCGGGCGAGCCGGCCGAGGCCTCGCCGCGCACGGTGCGCGTCCACGCCTTCGACGTCGTCTCGGTGGAACTGCCGATCGTGCACTGCGTCGTGCGCTGCTCGCGCGGCACCTACGTGCGCGCGCTCGCGCGCGACCTGGGGGCGAAGCTGGGGCTGCCCGCGTCGATCGCGAGCCTCGCGCGCTCGCGCATCGGCAATTACCGCGTCGAAGACGCGGTCTCGTCCGAGTGTCTGGTGCCAGAGCGGGCCGACGAAGTAATTGGTCTCGACCTCGGGGAAGCCCTGTCGTTTCTTCCCGGCGTCGTCGTGTCGACGCGCGCCAAGCGCGCGCTCTTGTTCGGTGCGGCACCCTTGCGCAACGACGTGGTGGAGACCGTGGGGGCGCCTACCATCGGCGCCATCGCGGGGCCGCTTCGCATCCTGGACGAAGAGGGAACACTCCTCGCCATCGGGACGCGCGGCGGAGACCACCCGCGCGATCCCTTGCGCGTGTGCGATTCCTTCCGTCTCTTCGTCGAAGCGAGCCCGGGCGGCACGGGCGCCGGTGCGGCGCGCGTCTCGCGCTGAAACGATGCGGCCGCTCGCAGTCGCCCGAAGTCTCGAAGAGCTGCGCGCGCTCGCCCCGCGCGACTCGGCCGTGACCATCGGTGTTTTCGACGGCGTCCACCTCGGCCACCGCAAGATACTCGAAGAATTGGTCTCACGCCGCGAGAGCGGCCGCGTGGCCTCCGCGTGGGCGATCACGTTCGACCCGCACCCGCTGGTGGTCACGCACTCGCGCGAGGCCCCACCGATTCTCACCACCGTTGCGGAGCGCATCGAGCTGCTGTCGAAGTTCGGCCTCGACGGCGTGTTCGTGCTCCCCTTCGACGAAGCCACCGCGCGCATCGAGTACCGCGACTTCATCCAGCGCTACTTCATGGACGCGATGGACATGCGCGAAGTGGTGATGGGCTATGACTGCCACTTCGGCCACCAGCGCGAGGGGAGCCCCGAACGCGTGGCGGAAGAGGGCGTGCGACGCGGCTTCGCCGTCACCGTGATCCCGCCCGTGTACGTCGACGGTGAGAAGATATCGAGCACCAATATTAGACGGGCCCTGCAAGCCGCCGACCTCGAGCGCGCGAATCACCTGATGGGGCACGCGTATCTCGTGCGGGGCACGGTCGCCACCGGACAGGGCCGGGGCCGGGACCTCGGTTTCCCGACCGCCAACGTCGCGGTGACGCACCCGCACAAGCAGTGGCCGTCGTCGGGCGTGTACGCGGTTCGGGTGGGGTGGCGCGGCCGGGTCTACGACGGCATGATGAACATCGGGCGCTCGCCCACCATCAAGCGCGTCGATCACGACGAGATGGAGGTCCACGTCTTCGACTTCGACCACCACATCTACGGCGACGAGCTATCGGTCCACTGCGAGGCCTACCTGCGCGCCGAGGCGCGCTTCCCGACCGTGACCGCGCTGATCGAGCAGCTCAATGAGGACCGCCGGGCCGCGCGGGAGCGCCTGGCGAGGGGCTAGGCCGCGTCATTTGGCACTTTACACCCCCGGGGCCCTGTGGTAGGGTTCCCGCCAAGTCGAACGGCTGGCCTTTCGCTGGCTGTAACCATCGTGTCGCGTACCGATTATCAGGAGGTGATCAGACGATGGTAATGACTCCGCAGCAGAAGAGTGACATCATTGCGAAGTACAAGCTCCACGACAAAGACTCCGGGTCGGCAGAAGTTCAGATTGCTCTCCTCACCGAGCGCATCCGCATGTTGACCGAGCACTTCCAGGTTCACAAGAAAGACCATGCGTCCCGTCGCGGCCTGTTGAAGTTGGTCGGTCGCCGGAGAAAACTCCTGGATTACTTGAAGAACCAGAAAATCGATAGCTACCGGGAGATGATCAAGCAGCTCAACTTGCGGAAGTAGTTCCTCCGGGAACGACTCCGCGGGTTGATCGGCTTCTCTCTCGGGCGCGCGTGTGTACGCGCGCTTTACCAGTGAGACCTTGGATAGGTCCGAGAATCAATATGGCAAGTCATACAGTGAAACGAATCGTCAACGGCCAGCCGTTCAGTATCGAAACCGGACGCATGGCCAAGCAGGCCGACGGATCCGTCGTCGTGCGCATGGGTGACACCATGGTCCTGGTGGCCGTCGTGGCCGCCCAGCAAAAGACCGACCGCGACTTCTTTCCGCTCACGGTCGAGTACCGCGAGAAGTTCTACGCTTCCGGCCGCATTCCCGGGGGCTTCTTCAAGCGCGAAGGCCGCCCCGGCGAGCGCGAAACCCTCACCTCGCGACTGATCGACCGGCCCATCCGGCCGCTCTTCGACAAGCACTTCATGTGCGAGACGCAGGTCATCGCGACCCCTATCAGCTACGACGGCGTGAACGCGCCCGACGTGATCAGCATCGTGGGCGCGTCGGCCGCGCTGGCCCTGTCCGACATTCCCTTCCAAGACATCGTCTCGGGCGTGCGCGTCGGTCGCATCGACGGGCAGTTCATCGTCAACCCGACCACCGAGCAGAACGAGGCCAGCGATCTGGACGTCATCATCGCCGGCACCGACACCGGCGTGATGATGGTCGAGGGCGGTTGTTCCGAGGTGTCCGAAGAGGACATGCTGGCCGCGGTGCGCTTCGGCCACGAGGAGATCAAGCGCCTCAACGCGCTCCAGCGCGAGCTGGTGTCGTTGTTCGGCGGCAAGAAGAAGCGCGTGGTCGAGGTTCCCGAGCGACTGGCCGAGCTGGACGCCAAGATCGCCAAGGAGTTCTCCGACCGCATCGGTCAAGCGCTCTTCATCGCGAAGAAGCTCGACCGCCAGGACGCGCTCAAGACCATTCAGAAGGACGCGCTCGCTAAGTACGAGGTCGACTATCCCGAGAAGGGCGCCTACGTGGC
The DNA here is from genome assembly GCA_035620655.1 of Candidatus Krumholzibacteriia bacterium. GTDB lineage: Bacteria > Krumholzibacteriota > Krumholzibacteriia > WVZY01 > JAKEHA01 > JAKEHA01. The sequence goes on along the minus strand of DASPGK010000169.1, from coordinate 7,431 downwards.
GCTGGTGCTCGAGGAGATCGAGAAGAAACTCATGCGCGGCATGATCCTCGACAAGGGCAAGCGCCTCGACGGACGCGGCAGCACCGACATTCGCCCCATCACCTGCGAAGTGGGCGTGCTCCCGCGCGCACACGGCTCCGCGCTGTTCACGCGCGGCGAGACCCAGAGCCTGGTGACGACCACGCTCGGCACCACCGACGACGAGCAGATGCTCGACACCATCGAAGGCGAGAGCTGGAAGCGCTACATGCTCCACTACAACTTCCCGGCCTTCAGTGTCGGCGAAGTGGGCCGCTTCGGCGGGCCCGGTAGGCGCGAGATCGGACACGGCGCCCTCGCCGAGCGCGCGCTGCGCCCCATGATCCCGCCCAAGGACGAGTTCCCGTACACGATCCGAATCGTCTCGGAGATTCTCGAGTCCAACGGCTCGAGCTCGATGGCGTCGGTGTGCGGCGGGAGCCTGGCGCTGATGGACGGCGGCATCCCGATCAAGAAGCCGGTCGCGGGCATCGCGATGGGCCTCGTAATCGAGGACGACCGCGTGGCCGTGTTGAGCGACATCCTGGGCGCCGAGGATCACCTGGGCGATATGGACTTCAAGGTGACGGGCACCGCGGAAGGCATCACTGCCTTCCAGCTCGACACCAAGATCGCCGGTATCTCCGACGCCGTCATGATGAAGGCGCTCGCGCAGGCCAAGACGGGCCGCATGCACATCCTGCAGGAGATGAACAAGGCCATCGCGCAGGCGCGCGCGGACATCTCGCCGTTCGCTCCCAAGGTGACCACGATCCACATCCCGGTCGACAAGATCCGCGAGATCATCGGCCCGGGAGGCAAGGTCGTCAAGCGCATCCAGGAGGAGTCGGGCGCCAAGATCGAGATCGAGGACGACGGAACCGTGCGCGTGATCGCCGTCAATACGGAGAGCGCGGAGATCGCGCTGGGCCGCATCAAGGAGATCACCGCCGAGCCCGAAGTCGGCAAGGTGTACGAAGGCGAAGTGCGCAGCATCATGCCCTTCGGCGCGTTCGTGCAGATCATGCCGGGACGCGACGGGCTCTTGCACATCTCGGAGATCGCGCACCGCCGTCTGGAGCGCGTCGAAGACGAGCTGCAGATGGGCGAGATCGTCAAGGTCAAGGTGCTCGAAGTCCAGCCCGACGGCAAGGTTCGCTTGAGCCGCAAGGTCCTCCTCGAGAAGCCGGAAGGCTACCAGGAGGAAGAGCGCAGCGAGCGTCCGCATCGCGAACGCAGCGACCGCGACCACGGCCGCGGCGGCGGCGGACGCCGTCACAGCTCGCGGCGCTAGCGGCGATATCGGAGACTTCGGTCGTATTGCGCGGCCCGCTCACAGGTACCATCTTGTGGGCGGGCGCAGTCGTTTTGTGGACGATGATGGGAGGAAGAATGACACCCGCACGCGTTGCCAACAAGATCGTGTTGCCCAGCGGGCTCACGATCCTGCACGAGAAGAACCCCATCTCGAAGGCCTTCTGCATCGGCGTTTGGACCCGCACGGGCGCGCGCGACGAATCCCCGCGCGAGGTGGGGCTGTGCCATTTCATGGAGCACATGCTCTTCAAGGGTACGAACCGGCGCAGCGCGAAGCAGATCTCGACCGACATCGAGAAGGTGGGCGGCTCGCTCGACGCCTTCACCACCAAGGACACCATGTGCGTCTACGGCCAGGTGCTCGAGAGCAAGCGCGACGTCGCCATCGACCTGATCGCCGACATGCTGACGGAATCCCGCTTCGCGGAGGAGCAGGTGGCGCTGGAGCGCAAGGTCGTGGTCGAGGAGATCGGTGACGTCGACGACGCCCCCGAGGACCTGATCCACGAGCTGTTCGCCGCGGAGATGTACCCGCAACACCCGCTCGGACGCCCCATCCTCGGCTTTCGCAAGACCGTGGCGGCGTTCAAGCGCAACGACCTCGTGCGCTATGCACACCGCGCGTTCCGCTCCTCGAACTTGGTGGTCGCGGTCTACGGAAACATCGACGAGACCGAACTCATCAGGATCTGCGAATCGCGCTTCGCGTTCCCGAAGGGGACTCTCTCGCGCGACGGCACGCGCTTCCCGGCGCCGCTCGCGCGCCGACGCCACGTGCGCCGCAAGCTCCACCAGCAGCACGTGTGCATGGGTGCGCGCACGTTCTCGTTCCTGGACGAGCGCCGCTACGCGCTGATGGTGCTGAACGCGGCCCTGGGCGGGGGCATGTCGTCGCGGTTGTTCCAGAAGATCCGCGAGGAGATGGGGCTCGCGTACAGCGTGTACACGTACGTGGATCACTCACGCGACACCGGCATGTTCGCGGCCTACATGGCGGTCAATCCCGTGGCTGCCGGGCGCGCCATCGACGCCATGACGCGCGAGCTGGAGGCGGTGCGCACGGGCGGGCTCACCCGCACCGAGCTGCGCGACATCAAGGACCATATCAAGGGGAGGATTCTCTTGGGGCTGGAGACGTCGGCCTCGCGCATGATGCGGCTGGCGCGCAACGAGATCAGCTACGGGCGGCAGGTGCCGGAGCGCGAGCTCTTGAAGAAGCTCGCCGCGGTCAAGATGGCCGACGTGAACGCGGTCGCGCGCGAAGTGCTCGACACCGACCGCTACGTGATGGTGAGCCTGGGACCGTCCGGGTCGGGGTTGAACTAGGAGGCACTGGTGGGCGCGAGCGTTCGAATCGCGGCGGCTTTGCTGTTAATCGGGATCGTTGCCGCGTGCGACGAAGACGAGAATCCGGTCGACTGGGACGACAACCGGGCACCCATTCTTGACGCCCAACCTGACACTTCCGTCGCCTACGGCGATACGCTGCACTTGAGGGCATCCGCGCGCGACCCCGATGGAGATCGGCTGGCGTACTCAATGGCTGTTTTCGCGAGCCTGTCTGAAGTCCGAACGGGTTACGTGGCGTACGCGCGCATCGATCCTGGAACGGGCGCGTTCTGGTTCTTTCCCAACCCGCGCGATATTCCCGATCGATCGTTTCAGTTCTCGGTGCAGGACGGACGCGGAGGCCAAGACACCGTCGACTTTACGGTCACCGTGACGACGACCGAGCTTCGCGCGACGGCGTCTAGTCGAACCGGAACCCGCTCGCCTTGACCTTCGCCAAGAGCCGCTCGATCTTCTGCTCGTCGACCACCATCGAGATGCGCATGAACTCCTTGGAGTGCGATCCGAAGGCGGAGCCCGGCGACACGATCACGCCCGTCGCTTTGAAGAACTCCTTCGCGAAGTCGGTCGCGTCGGCGTAGCGCTTGGGCACGCGGTCCCAGATGTACATCGCGGCCGGCGGGGGTGTGAGTCTCCAGCCCAGCTTCCCGAATCCTTCGATGAACAGGTCGCGCCGCGCGCGGTAGCGCTTGCGCTGCGCTTCGGCGAAGTCGATGCCGCTGTCGAGGATGTCGGCGCCGGTGCGCTGGATGGCGAGGAACACGGCGAAATCCATGTTCGACTTGATTTTTACGAGGTTCGAGATCACCTCGCGGTTGCCCAGGACGTAGCCCAGGCGCCAGCCGGCCATGTTGTAGCTCTTCGAGAACGAATGGAACTCGATGGCCACGTCGGCGGCTTCGGGGACCTGCAGAATCGACGGTGTCGGGACGTTGGGCTCGAGCGCCAGCTCGGAGTACGCGAGATCCGACACCACGATGAAGTCGAACTTCTCCGCGAGCGCGACGGCCTCCTTGTACATGGAGAGAGGCGCAGCCGCACCCACGGGGTTGTTGGGGTAATTGAGAAACAGGAACTTCGCGTGCTCCCAGACAGTGTGCGGAACGGCGGCGAAATCGGGCAGGTAGTTGTTCTCCGGCTTTAGCGGCAGCTCGACCACGTTGGCTTCGACGATCTTCGCCGCACCCAGGTACGCGGGGTAGCACGGGGTCGCGACCACGATGGTGTCGCCCGGATCCAAGTAGGCGAGCATGAGCTTCGAGATGCCGTCCTTCGACCCGATCAGCGGCAGGACCTCTTTGTCGGGGTCGACGGAGACGTTGAAACGGCGCTTGTACCAATTCGCGACCGCGCGGCGGAACTCGGGCGCGCCGTCGAAGGACGAGTAGCGGTGGTTCTCGAAGGGCCGCGCGCGCAGCTGCTTGGCCATCATCTCGATGATGGCGGGGTCGGGGGGCTGGTCGGGGCTGCCCACGCCGAGGTCGAAAATGTCCTCGGGCGGGCGGGTGTCTTCGCGCTTCATGCGCGCGATTTCCTCGAACACGTAGCGGCCCGTTTTCTGGATGCGCTTGGCCGGCTGGATCATACTGGCGAGAACCTCCGTTTGAAGAAGCAACGAGATTATCAGGTTTGCGCGCGCTCGTCAAAGCCGATAGTCTCGCACGCATGCTGATACCGATCGCGTTGGCGCTGGGCATACCGCTCGCGATGCACGCGACGTGGCGCGTGCGCTACGGCTACCCGCCCGACCACGTCCCGCGCGTGCTGTGCTTCCACAAACTCTCGCGGCGCTTTCTCTTCGAAGGTACCTGGACCACGCCCGCGCGCTTCGCCGCATACATCGACCGTCTGCGCGCGCGCGGCTACACCTTCATCGACGAGGCGCAGTACCTCGCGGCACTCGATGCGCCCCCGGCCGACCGCAGCACGCAGATCCTGCTCACGTTCGACGACGGCTACACCGAGGTGCGCGAGGTCGCGTGGCCGCTGCTGTCGGAACGCGGCATCCCGTTCCACGTCTTCCTGGTCACCGACTACGCGGGGCGCGCGAACGACTGGGACCTCTCGCTGGGGCGCCCGCCCTTTCGTCACCTCGACTGGGCCGCGGTGCGCGAGATGTCGGGGCGCGGCGTCACCTTCGGCTCGCACACGGCCTCGCACGCCGACCTCACGCGCGCGCCCCGGGCGCGCGTCCACCAAGACCTCGAGCGCTCGCGCAAAGCGATCGAGGACGCGACGGGGAAGACGGCGCGCACCCTGTCGTATCCGTTCGGACGGTATGGCAGTGCCTCCCAAGAGGCTGCCCGCGCGGTTGGTTTCGACGCCGCGTTCTCGTTGTATCCCTCGCACCGCAACGCGACCATCGATCGCTTCGCGCTCCGGCGCGACGCGGTCTACATCATCGATCCGGTGTGGGCGATCGAAACCAAGCTGCGCCCGAATCCGCTCTATGGATTGGAAGAGATGAAGTGCCGCGCCATCAACGCGGTCGCGGTGCTGACCCCGCTCCTAAAGCCGCGCTAACCCGGGTAGCGAATCGAGAAGCGCGCGCGGTAGTAGAAGCGCGCGGCCACCGCCAGCGGCACGAAGAGCAGCAGCAGGGCCGGGTCGCGCACGCATGCCCACAGCGCGATCAGGGCCGTGATCGACTGCACGACGCGGGCGCTCGCGCGATTGCGCGCCGCGGCGCGCAACGCGGGGTCGAGCTTCTCGGCGCGTGCGACGGCGACGTTCGCGATCGCCACGACGACGAAGGCGAGCGCGGCCACGAGCATCGCGACCAGCGAACCGGCCTTCTCGAAGTAACGCCAGCCCAGCATTGCCGCCGCCAGAGCCGCCAGGACGGTCGCCAGGTGCGCCGACCGCGCCACCCCGATCGCGACCGTGGTGGTGCGCTTGCCGGCCGCGGCGTCGCCGTCGACGTCCAGGATGGTGGTGTGGAGGAAGACGGCGCCCACGAGCAGCATCCACGGGGCGGCGTCGAGGAAGGCGGCCAGCGCGTAGTCGGACACGCCGCCCGCGCCGGCGGCGAAGGCGAGACCGCCGAAGCCGATCGCGTTGGCCAGCAAGTCGAGCCACCGGCGCGCGCACAGACGAATCGGCGGCAGCGAGTACGCGAACGCGACCAACATGGAGGCGGCGAGCGGAATGCGCTGCGCGCCTTCCACCTTCTGGAACAGCCACGACGCACCCAGGAAGCACGCGAGCCCGATCGCGATCATGCTGCGGGTGCGAAACACGCCGTGGGTGAGAAAGAGCCCCTTGCTGTTACACCGGTCGCTGGACTGATCGAAGATCTGATTGATGACGTAGGCGCTGGCCAACAACGCCGTCATGCACCAGAACCCGGGCTGCACGACCACCGAGAAGAGCTCGACGCGCGCCCGCACGGGGGCGAGGTGGACGCCGAGCGCGTAGAAGCTCCAGGCCGGCACCAGGATGAGGGGGCGCAACACGAACACGAAATCGCCGGCGCGCAGGAACACGCGCGCGGCGTCGATACGGGAGGATGAGAGGGTGTGCGCGAAAACTAGAGGAGCGTATAACCCGCCCCGTCGCGCGTCAATCGATACTCGAAGCGATAGGTCGCCGCGCGCTCGCCGATGGACCGGTTGGCCACTCCGCCTTCCGCGAGGCCCCCGAGCGACTCGGGGTAAACGCCGTGCTCGGCGCGGTAGACTTCCAGGAGCCAGCGCACGCGCTGTTCGACGCGGGCGCGGGAAGCCGGGTCGCTGCGCAGCACGCCGTCGCGCGCGACCAGCGCCACCTCGTCCGACTTCTGCCACACGCCCACGACGACGCAGGCGAAGAACACGAAGGATGCGGCCACCAGGAGCATCGGGTTGCCGCGTTTGCGTCGCACGACCTGGCCGCTGATGCGGGCTTCGCCGACCGCTCCGTCGCGGGCGTCTTCCTTGATGACGATGAGCCCCTTCTCCTTGAGGAGCTTCAAGGACTCGTAGGCGTCGTAGGTGGGCATGTTGGCGCGGGCGATGACGTCGCGCATGGAACGCGCGGTCTTCAAGAGCGACAGGACGAGGTTCTCGTTGTCGCTCATGGGCTCCTCGCCCGTGGGAACCTTGCCCGTGGCCGTGATCGTGATGCCCTGGGCGGGGAACAGCTGCAGGAGGGCCGGGAACTCGTCGATACGGCGCATGCTCTCCATGAGCATGGGCTCGACCGCGAACTCTCCCAGGCTCTTGACACCCGCGACAATTTCCTCGCCGGAGACGAACTTGTAGGTGCATTGGTCCCACGTGAGGACGTCGTGGAGCGTCTCCTGGATGTGGTTGCGCCAATGTCGCGCGAGCGCCTTCTCGTCGAAGATACCCTCGGAGTTCAGGATGTCGAGCAGGTCCAGCTTGGACTGCGCGATGATCTGCGTGATACGCGTCAGGTCCTCGCGCCCCAAGCATCCGTAGCGCGTGAGGTACTCGCGGAAGGGGTCGCGCGTCTTGCTGCGACGGTCGCGCGTGGTCGTTATCTTTCCGTCGCGGAAAAAGAGCACGGCCGACTTGTCGTTGGCGACCACCGACAACATGCCCGTCTTCTGCTGCACCGCGATGAGCTGCAGAATCTCTTCGATCTTGAAACTAGTAAGATTTCCCTCGAGGGCCATGTCGTCTCACCTGCCTTATGCCGACTGCGACGCCGAGTCGCTTTCCGTATTGGTGCCGCGAACCGTCACCGTGCGCGTGTTGCGCGCCTCGTAGAGCTGGCGCGACAGCAGCGCGACCATGTACGCCA
>DASPGK010000168.1:0-18829 GCA_035620655.1 Candidatus Krumholzibacteriia bacterium | reverse complement strand
ATCGCATGCGATGTATTCCCCTGATCCTGATCGCGGTTCTCGGCACGACCGTCGCGACGTCGGTCGCGGCCGGGCAAGAGCCCCGGCGCACGCCCACGACGGCGCTCGCGCCCGGATGGCCGCTCTCGGAGATCCTCGGCCCGCGCGACCGGTTCCAGTCGAACGACGACGTCACCGTGCTCGGCTTGTGGACCTTCGAAGACGGGATGGGCGGCCCCGACGCGCAAGGTTGGACGACCTACGATCGCAGCTCTCAGCTCGGCACGTTCTTCCACGTCGAGGACTTCAACCCGGCCATTCCCGGAATGGGTCCCTTGGCGGGCACCAAGTCATTATGGTGTGGCGCGCGGGCTTGCCCGGCGGTACCCGAAGTGTGCGACTATTTGACGCTGCCTGGTTACGGCAACAGCTGGGATCAGCGCTTTAGCTCGGTTGCACTTTCCGTGACGGGACACGTCACGCTGACGTTCCTCTTGGGCTTCGACCTCGAGCCGAGCTACGACTTCATCGACCTCCAGTACCGGAGTCTCACGTCGACCTGGCAGACCCTCGATTCGTTCACCGGCCTCGATTACGCCCCCTTCGAGTACTCCGTCCTTTCGAGCGAGCACAACGGGACCGTCGAGTTTCGTTTTCGCGTGCGGTCGGACGCCGTCTACTCCGACGAGGACGGCGGGTACAATTCGCTGGGCGCGGCGGTAATCGACGACATCCTGGTCGAGGACGCCACCGGGATCGTCAGCTATCAGCAATTCGAAGCCGAAGCGGAGGGAGCCCTGACCACTCTCGACGGCGAGTGGTTTGCTTCCCCGGTTCCGGCCAAGGGTGACTACGCGGAACTCATCAATGGGGGCTCCGTATTGCAGGAAGACCCCAACGTCGTCAACCCGAGCCACGTATGGAGCTTCTTCAAGAATTCCCCGGACGATTACACGTGCGGAGGCCACCCGGGGCAGGCCGTGGTACCGTTCGGGAGCGACGGATCGTTCATACGGAACGAGATCCAATCCCCCGTGATCTCGCTCGCGCCGCTGGCCCAACCGGTCACGTCGCTGACGCTGGCGTTCGACGTGTACCGATACCTCCCGCTCGACAACTTGGTGACCTACGAGTATCGCGTCCGGTCTCGCGTCGGGGGCCAGTGGAACGACTGGAGGGCCTCCGGAATCAACTACTACGGTCCTACCGCGCAGTGGCACGTCAGCGCGTTCGAGATCGCGCCGCTCATCGACGGCGGTGCCACCGATATCCAGGTTGCGATCGGGGTGCGCGACCTGTGCGGCATTTGGTGCGGTTCCGTGGGCAGCGGCGCCTGTCACACCAACGCGCCCTTGATCGACAATGTGCGCGTCGCGAACTTCATCGCCAACACGCCGGCCGGATTCGACGTCGTCGTCACGCCCGAAGACGTCGTCACGGGCACCACCCCGGTAACACTCACGTTCAATTACATCGACCAACCAGGCGCAACCACGCTGACCACCGGAAGCCTGGGTCCGGCGGTCACCGGGCTGTTCACACTCGCGAACGGCACCTACTACGACGTTTCCACGTCGGCGACGTTTCTGGGCAACGTCGAGATTTGCATCGCCTATGACGAGGGGACGCTCACCGTCCCCGAGGCCGACCTCCGGTTGCTCCACTGGGACACGGAACTGAATCCCGACGCCTGGGTGGATATCACCACGTCGCTCGAGATCATCGGCAACACCATCTGCGGCGTCACCGACCACTTCTCGCCGTTCGCGTTGGTTGCGCCAGTGCCGACCGCCGTGGGTGACGCACCCGTCGTACTCGCCCTCCACCAGAACGTCCCCAACCCGTTCAACCCCAACACGACGATCGCTTACGACGTGCCCGCGGGCGGCGCGCACGTTTCGATCGAGATCTATGATGTGACGGGGCGTGCGGTGCGCACACTGGTCGACGGCCCGCGCCCCGCCGGCACGCACCGGGTGGATTGGGACGGGCGCAACGCGAGCGGCACGCCGGTGGCTTCCGGCGTCTATCTGTATCGAATGACGTCCGGGACCTTCGTGGAGACGCGTCGAATGGTGTTGCTGAAGTAGGTCGCAGGCTAGCGGCTCTCGTGCGCGTCCGGGAGCCCGCTAGTTCGCGTAATAGCTGCGGATCTTCGATGTCACATCGGCCAAGGCCACGATGTCGGTCTTGTCCTCGAGCCGGTAATAGAGCTCGCAGTTTCCGTCTTTGAGGTTGCGCTCGCCCAGGGTGACGCGCATCGGCACGCCGATCAGCTCCGCGTCCTTGAACTTGGGACCGGGGCGCAGGTCGCGGTCGTCCAGCAAGACGTCGAAGCCAGCCGCCTGCAGATCAGCGTACACGCGCTCCATCGTCTTCACCGTGCCCTCGTCGTTCAGATTGAGAGGTGTCACGACGACGTGGAACGGTGTCAGCGCCTTCGGCCAGCGAATGCCCTTCTCGTCGTAGTGCTGCTCGATGGCGGCCGCCACCGCGCGCGAGACACCGAAGCCGTAGCAGCCCATGACGAACGGCCTTTCCTGCCCTTCCGGGTCCAGGAAGGTGGCGTGCATGGCCTTGCTGTACTTCACGTCGAGCTTGAAGATGTGGCCGATCTCGACGCCGCGCTGGAGCGCCAACTCGCCCTTCCCGCAGCTCGCGCAACGGTCTCCCGCCACCACGGTGGAAAGGGGTGCCGTGCGCTCGGGCTTGAAGTCGCGCCCCATCTTCACACCGCGCAGGTGCGCGTCGGCCGCGTTGGCCCCGACGATCATGCCGTCGTAGTCCTTCAACAGATCGTCGGCGATCAGGATCGCCTTCAAGCCCACCGGACCCGCGAATCCGACCGGCGCCCCCGTGAGCGCCTCGACTTCCTCGGGCGTCATCGGCCGCGCCTCGGGGTCGTCGAGCGCTTTCACGAGCTTGACCTCATTCAACTCGCGATCGCCCGGGACGAGCACGGCGACGTCGCGCCACTTGCTCTTGTACAGGAGCGTTTTCACGAGGCGCTGCTTCGACACCTTGAAGAACGCGCTCACTTCGTCGACCGTGTGCTGGCCCGGGGTCGCAACCTTCTCCATCTCCGCGGACGGCTCTTTCTCCAATGTGGCGGCACCCGAGCTCACCGCGCGTTCGTCGTTGGCCGCGTACCCGCACGACGGACAGCGAAACATGACGCTCTCGCCCGCATCCGCCAGCACGATGAACTCCTCGTTGATGTCGCCGCCGATCGCCCCCGACTCCGCCTGCACCTGCACGCCTTCGAGCCCGCACCGCTCGAGGATGCGGCGGTAGGCCCCCGCCATGGCCGCGTAGGTGTCGTGCAGCGACTCGTCGGACGCGTGGAAGCTGTAGGCGTCCTTCATCATGAACTCGCGCGCGCGCATCACACCGAAGCGCGGCCGGAACTCGTCGCGGAACTTGGTCTGAATCTGGTAGAGCGTCTGCGGGAGCTGGCGGTACGACTTGATCTCCGCGCGCGCGATGTCGGTTACGACTTCCTCGTGCGTGGGGCCGAGCGCGAACTGTCGCGCGCGCCGGTCCTTCAATTGGAACAAGATCTCGCCGAAGTTCTTCAAGCGGCCGGTCTCTTCGTAGAGCTCGGCCGGGTGCAAGACCGGCATTTGTACCTCTTGCGAACCGATGCGGTCCATCTCCTCGCGCACGATCGCCGCGACGCGTCGCAGCACGCGGTATCCCATCGGGAGGAACGAGTACACCCCCGAGGTGAGGATGCGGATCATCCCCGCGCGCAGCATGAGGCGGTGGCTCGGGATCTCCGCGTCCTTGGGGACTTCCTTGTACGTCGGCAGGTAGTACTTCGACCAGCGCATGCGTGACGACCTTCGGTAAAGGATTGAAGGGAGAGGCTAGTAGTTGTAGCCAATGAACAACTCGAAGCCGGTGTCGCTGGAGATCGTATCGAAATCGGTCGGCCATGTAAAGTTGACTCGCATCACGGGTGCGTACCCGAGATTGAGCTCGATGCCGGTCCCGACCGACCCCAGCCACTCGGTGTCGAGGATCTTGAACTCGTTGCGATCCGTCATGCCCGCGTCGAAGAAGAGCGACCCGCGGAACATGGGGAACTCGATGGGGCCGAACGGCAGCACGATGCGGAGCCCGTCGAGCAAGGGAAAGCGCAGCTCCGCGCTGACGAGTTGGATGGTCTTGCCGAAGAACTGGTTGTAGGGATACCCGCGCAGCGTCCAAGGGCCGCCCAGGTAGAACACCTGCTCGTCGCCGCCCCACGCGCTGCGGTTCAGATAGCGCAGCGCGAACGCGGCCCGCGACCCCAGCTTGAAGTAGCGCCGAGCGTCGACCTGCAGGAGCACGTTGTCGAACCCCCGGTCCCGGAAGTCCACCGTCTGCCCGCCCGTGACGTAGTAACGCCAGCCCGTGAGGGGGCCGCCGAACGTCCACACCGCGTTGTCGCGGACGTAGCTCATGAAGACGGACCCGGTGAAGCTGCGCTTCTCGCTGTCCCGAATGAGCGCTTCCAGGTCCGAGATCTCGATCTGCCGCAGCACCAACGAGCTCTCGATGCGCTGGAACTTGTCGAGCGGATAGCTGATCCCGAAGGCGCCTCCCACGCGCTTCTCGCGCTGCGACAACAGGCGCAGGTCGGAGTAGGTGTTGAGGTGAAAGAAACTCAACGAATAATTGACGCGATGGGAGAGGTTCAAGTACGCGAAGGCCGCGTTGAAGTCGTCCCAGAAGTTATTGAACTCCTCCGTAGTAGTCCCGAACACGAAGGAGAGCTGGTGGTTGCCGAGCACGTCGGTCATGACGATCGCCCCTCCGTTGCCGACGTCGCCCGCCTCGGGGTCGATGGCCACGCCGGCGCCGATGAAGTCGATCGAGAAGCGCGTCTCGTAGGGCTTGGTGACAAAGGCCGAGTCCGGCATATCGGACCGTGTCCACGGAACCACCAGGTCGTCGGGCGGGCGTGCGCTCGCGGGTACGGGCGTGTGGCGTCGAATCGGAAAGTCGTAGAGCTGGAACTCGCCTCCCTCGTACACCACCGCCACGAATCCGCTCCCGTCGGGGTAGAACGACGGCGCGCTGACACCCGTGAGGACGTCGGTCTGCTGGATGACCGCGTCGCCCTCGCGCAGGTAGATGTTCGCCGCGCCGTCGCGGTCGGACGTGAACAGGAACGAATTCCCGTCCGGTGCCCACTCGGGATTGCTGTCGCCGAAGGGTCCGCCTTCCAGCGCGGCGATCTCGCGCGTCTCGAGGTCCATCCGATAGATATGCGTGCGGTCCTTGCTCTGTCCCGCGCCGCGGTCCGACGCGAACAGGACCACGTCGTCGTACGGGTGGTAGTCGGCGTCTTCCTCGCTGAAACCATCCTCGGTCAATCGCTCGAGGCGACCGTCCTCCAGGTGGACGAGGTACAGGTCCATGACGCCGCGCGTGTCGATGGCGCTGAACACCATCTTGGTGCGGTCGCCCGATACCGTGGGCGACTGGATGATCGAGAGACCGTCGAATTCGAAGTGCGCGATCCTCTCGCCCTTGCGCGCGCTCCAGAAATAGATGCGGTCGCGCGCGCTGCTCTTGGAGACGAACACCAGGGTGTGGCCGAGCGCCTCGATCTTGCTGCGAAACGCAGGCAGCGATTCCAGCTCGCGCGAACGTCCGCCGGCGACGACGACGTGCTCGTTCCACGGCATGTCCGCGACGGCCGTAACCCCGGCCGCACCGGGGGTGGCGGGGGTCACGCGCTGGCTCCCGTGTCCGCGCGTCAGCACCACCACCCCGTCGCGACCGGTGAGCGAGTACACGACCTTCTCCTGGATGGGCGCGCCGGTCGAGTCCGCATTGGGCCCGTCGACGAAGGCCCCGGCGGGTCGGCTGTGGAACGACCGTGGGGGCGTGAGTTGCAGGCCCTGGTCGCTGGCAAACTGTCGCGTGAGGACGGCCGGATAGTGCTTTCGCTTCATGTACTTCATGAAGGCGTCGTTGAGCTCGTAGAGGTCCATTCCGATCGCGTTGGTGAGCACCAGCGTGAACTCGGGTGCGGTCCACCACGCCTCCAGGATCCGGATCACGGCGTCGGACCCGAAATTGGTCGCGATGTAGTTGATCACCGCTTCGCCCTGCTTGTACATCATGAAGGAGCCCTCGATGCGCCATATCTCGTCGAGGTCGTAGAGGCGTCCGTTGAGCAGCGCGTCGCGCACGAACATCTCACCCTGGGAGTTCTGGGGCGCGTTGGCGAAATACTCCGCCATTCCTTCCACAAACCATAGCGGCGGGTGCGAGAAGGTGTACTTCCCCATCTCGTGCATGTGCACCTGGAGCTTCTCCAACATGAAGGCGTGCACCATCTCGTGGCGCACGACGTGACGCAGGTTGGCATACGATCCGTTGAACGGGACCGCGATGCGTCCCTTCATGAGGTCGGTGAAACCGCCCGTGTACTCCGAGATCAGCACGGGCAGGATGTTGGTCTGCTGGAAGTCGTAGTGGGTGGCATAGAAGACGAACGGCAACCGGCGCCGAAACTCCAGGCGGAAGGTCTCGCTGAACTCGAGGAAGGTCTCTTCGACCAGCGGCGCGAGGTACAGGATCAGCGTCGAGTCGGGGGCGTAGTGATAGATGTCGACGTGGGGTGTTTCGAGGACGCGCCAGTCTTTGCCCTGATAAATGACCTTGTTCTTACCGAAGGGATACTGCGCCCGCGCGCTCCCGGCCAGGCAAACCGCGATCGCCGCTAATGCAAGCGTGCTCAGACATGTTCGCATGCGAGAAGAGGTCAGACGTCGGCCCACCCGTGGAAGTTCACCTCGGCGGGGCCTTCGAGCGCGACGTTCACCGCGCCGGTGGGGGCGAGTTCGAAGGACGCGGTCAGCTCGTCGCCGCTGTGCTGTACGATGCGCGTGGGGCTATTGAGACGACCCTCGTGCGCGAAGAGTACCGAGGCCGCGACCGAGCCGGTTCCGCACGCGAACGTCTCGGCTTCGACACCCTTCTCGTAGGTGCGAAGGTAAATACGGCCGTCCTTGCCAATCGAAGCGAAGTTCACGTTGGCGCCTTCGGGCGCGAAGGCGGGGTCGTAGCGAAGCGTGCGCCCGAGCTCGAAAACCTCGGCGGGCGTCATCGCCGGGGCATCCGCGACCGGAACCACCGCGTGGCGCGTGCCCACGGTCATGAAGTGCACGGCACCCAGCGGGGTCTTCACGCGCGTCTCGATGCCGCGGCGCATGCGGGCGGCGTCCATCATGCGCATCCAGGCGCGTGCGCCCCGCACGCGCGCCTCGATGGGGCCCGAACCGGTCATGAAATCGAGCACGACCTCGTGGTCGTGGCGCTTCCCCAGGCCCAGCTCGGCGGCGAAACGCGCCGAGCAGCGCGCGCCGTTGCCGCACATCTCGGCCTCGGTGCCGTCGCTGTTGTAGAAGCGCATGAAGAAGTCGCGCCCTTGCGCCGCCGCCCCGCCCTCGATGGACACGAAGCCGTCCGCGCCCGCGCCCCGACGCCGGTCGCACAGCCGGGCGATCTGCGCCCCGGTGAGTCGCACGTCGTCGCGGCGATTGTCCACCAGGATGAAGTCGTTCGCGGCTCCGTTCATCTTCACGAATTCGATTCGCATCGTCGCCTCGCTAATTGTCGCGTCGTCTCAAGACGAGAGTGCCCACGTCGACGGTCGCGCCGGGCCCGACCGAAAGAGAATCCGGCAGCGTCGCCCACGGCTCGGGGCAGGTCAGTGTGTCGCCGCAGTCGAAGTGGCCGCGCGCGCTGTCCGCGCGAAGGTCGAGAAACGCCCACAGGCGATACCCCCCCGGCTTGACCCGAGCGAACTCGAAGGCCCCCGAGGTGTCGCACCGCACCAGATACTGCACGCGAGTCGAGTCGCGCGTCGCGGTCAGCGACACCGTGGCCAACAAGCTGTCGATTCCCGTCTGGTTGGCGACCGTGCCGCGCACGAGCCCGGGCTCATTGGGATCGATAACGCCGATCTGAACGCCCGCGACCTCGGTGACGGCGCCCGTCAGCACCAGGGTGTCGGGAAGGACCGTGAACGGCTCGCTGGCCTTGTCGAAGGCGGCATTGCCGTTCTGGTCGATGTACGCCATCACGATGAAACGCGCATCGTTGGCCGGCAGGTGACCCAGCGTGTAGGTCCCGTCCCGCCGCGTCGCCACCTCGCGGTCGGGGCGCGCGGCGTCGGCGCGAAAATCCGCCTCGCGTGGAACGCGGAAGACGCGCACCATCGCCTTGCCCGACGGCTCGCGCTTGAACAGCACCGTCCCGCTGATGCGCGCGGTGTCGAGAGGTGCATCGCCGGTCGCGAACGCGAACTCGCGCCCCGCGGTGTTGGTGACACCGTGGCTGTCGCGGTAACCCGGCTTCAAGCGCACGACGTACGTCGTGTCGCGCTGCAATCCCCCGCGCGGCTCGATTACCAGCGTGTTTCCTTCCCAGCGCACGCGCTCGATCTCGATGGGCGGCTGCACCGTCACCAATCGCTCGATGCGCGCGCGCGTCATCTTCTCCCCGAACGTGATCGCGATGGGGCTCGCCGGGTCCACGCCCGTCGAGTCCGCCGACGGCGTGGTCTCCACCACGGCCGGGGGCGCCTTGTCTTCCGGCCCGCCCGAGGGCGGTTCCTCGACCGCGCAGGCGAGCGCCAAGAGAACGGCGAGCGCCGCCCGCGTGCTACGCACGTGGGTGCGCCTTTCGATAGACCTTGCGCAGGTGCTCGATCGAGACGTGGGTGTACACCTGCGTGGTCGAGAGGCTCTCGTGCCCCAGCAACTCCTGGACCGCGCGCAGGTCCGCGCCGTGGTCGAGCATGTGGGTCGCGAAGGCGTGGCGCAGGACGTGGGGGGAGGCCTGGGTGACCGACGCCACGCGCCGCAAGTGGCGACCGACCACGCGCTGCACGGTACGCCGGCTCACGCGTGACTCTTTGTCCCCCTTCGCGCGCCCGGCAAGCGCCGGCGCTCCGGCGTACGCCTCCAGCGACCCATCCGTGGCACGCGAAAGCCCGAAGCGCGACGCCCAGTACGCCAGCATGCTCTCTCTCGCGCTGCCCGCGAAGGGCACGACGCGCCGCTTGCTCCCTTTGCCGTGCACCACGACACGGTCCGAAAGCGGCAGAAAATCGCCAACCTTGAGTGCCACCAACTCGCCCAGGCGCACCCCGGTGCCGTATAGAAACTCGAGAATCGCGCGGTCGCGTGCACCCGCCGGCGAGGACACGTCCGGCAGGCCCATCATGAGCTCGATGCGCTCCTCGCTCACGATGGTCGGCACCGAGCGGCGCGCGACGCGTTGCGCGAGATGCAGGGTCGGATCCGACGCGATCGCCCCGCGCTTCTCGAGGAAGCGAAAGAACGAACGCAAGGCGGAGACGCGTCGCATCATCGAGCGACCGGAGAGTCCGCGCGCCACCTCGGCGGCGAGGTACGACCGCAGCGCGGTCGCGTCGACGGAGCCGGCCTGGATACGATCCCTTCCACGCTCGGCCAGGAACGCCGACAGCGACGCGAGGTCGCTCGCGTAGGCCTCGACGGTCCGCGGGGACAGCCCGCGCTCGTGCGCGAGGTGGGTCCGAAATCGCTCGATGGCGGTGTCCAGCAGCATAGGAACTCGGTGCGCCGGGCGGGGCGAGTGCCGGGCGTGCCCCGAATATAAGGGGTGATTCGAAAAGCGGTTAAGCGAAATCTAGGACGCCGCGCGGGCCGTGAGGCGGCCGGCGTTACTCGAAGAGCCAGGCATTGCGGTCCCGGTACGACTCCATCGCGGCGATCGCCGCCTTCGCGGCGTCTTGGTGGCGCGTCTGCCGGTTGCGCCGGCCGCCCGCGCCGGCGGGAAGCAGGCCGAAATTCGCATTCATGGGCTGGAAGTTCTTGCGCGGCGTGTGCACGTAGTCCATCAGCGACCCGATCATCGTCTCGCTCGGGATAGGAGGCATCTCGCGCCCCCGCGACGCGGCCGCGATCGAGAGCGACACGATGATCGCGCTCATGATCGATTCGACGTAGCCTTCCACACCGCAGATCTGGCCCGCGAAGTGGAGTCCCGGGCGCGCGCGGTCGCGCAGGTACGGGTCGCACAGCGTGGGGATGTCGAGGAAGATGTTGCGATGGATGGTGCCGAAGCGCAGCACCGAGACGTCCGAGCACCCCGGGAGCAGGTGCAGCATCTCCTTCTGGCAGGCCCAGGTCATGCGGGTCTGGAATCCGACCAGACCCATCAGCGTTCCTTCGCGGCTCTCCTTGCGAAGCTGGAGCACCGCGTAGGGGTCGCGTCCGGTGCGCGGGTCGGGCAGCCCCTTGGGCTTCATGGGGCCGAAGCGCAGCGTGTCCTCGCCGCGCGCGACCAGCACTTCGATGGGCAGACAAGCCTCGAAGTACTTCTCCTCTTCGAAGGCGTGCGACTGCGAGTATTCGGCACCGCGTACGAACTCGATCAAGCGCCGGTACTCGTCGCGGCTGAAGGGAATGTTGAGGTAATCCGCATCGCCCTTGCCGTACCGGCTCGCCCAATAGCCCACGGCCGGGTCGACGGTGCTGCCGTCGATCGACGGCGCGATGGCATCGTAGAAGTACAAGTGGTCGCGTGAGCAGTGCGATACCAGCGCCTGCGAGAGCGCCTCTGCGGTCAGCGGGCCGGTGGCCACCACGGCGGGCACGGGGAGGTCGAGCGAGTCCACGCGACGGCGCTCGATGGTGATGTTGGCGTGCGCCTCGACGCGCGCCGTCACCGCGGAGGAGAACAGGTCGCGGTCGATGCCGAGCGCGTGCCCCGCGGGCACCGAGTTCTCGCGCGCGACCGGGAGCAGCCTGCAGCCCAGCGCGTCCATCTCGGCCTTGAGCAGTCCCGACGCGGTGTCGAGCAAGGTCGACTTGAAGGAATTGGAGCAGACGATCTCGGCCAGGCGGTCGGTCTTGTGGGCGCCGGTTGCGGTCTCGGGCCGCATCTCGAAAAGGCGAACATGGAAGCCGCGGTCGGCGAGTTGTAGTGCAGCTTCACAACCGGCCAGACCGCCACCGACGATTGTCACCGCACCCATGCTCGCCACCCTAGCGCGCTTGCGCGCGCGACTCTACTCGCTCGCCATTTCCTCTTTACACTTCGGGCACTTGAGGAAGTCGCCGCGCGTCTTCGAGGACTTGTGGACCATGTACGGGCTGCCGCAGTTCGAGCATTCCTCGGCCACCGGCTTGTCCCAACTGGCCCAGTCGCAGCCGGGTGCCTGGCCTTCCTTGGGCGCGCGGTAGTTGCTGCACCCATAGAATGTCTTGCCGCGCTGGGTGCGCTTCTCGACGATCTTTCCGCCGCAGCCTTCGCGCGGGCACTTCATTCCGATCGGGAACGCCTCGGTGTGCTTGCACTCGGGGTAGCGCGCGCAGGCGACGAAGCGCCCGTAGCGCCCGCTCTTCGCCACCAGTTGCGAGCCGCACTTCGGGCAGGCGCCTTCCACCGTGACGTTGGCCGACGGATCCGCGATGGGCCGCGAGAACTTGCACTCCGGGTACGCCGGGCAGGCCAGGAACTGGCCGTTGCGGCCCCACTTCTTGATGAGGTTGCGACCGCACTTCTCGCACTTGACGTCGGTCTCTTCCTGGAGCTCGCTCTTGAGCCGAGCCTTCTTGTCGTCGAGGTGTTCGAGTGACTCCTTGAAGGGCTGGTAGAAGTCCTTGACCACCGCTTGCCAGGTGAACTCACCGCCTTCGACCTTGTCGAGCTCCTGCTCCATTTGGGCGGTGAACGACGTGTCGAACACTTCGGGAAAGAAGCGCTCGAGCGTCTTCCACACCTGGCGGCCCAGTGTGGTCGGGCGCAGGCGGCCCTCCTCCTTCTCGACGTACTCGCGATCCTGGATGATCGACACGATGTTCGCGTACGTGCTGGGACGGCCGATGCCCTTGTCTTCGAGATCCTTGATGAGGGTGGCCTCGGTGTAGCGCGGTGGCGGTTCGGTGAAGTGCTGGATGCCGTCGATCGACTTGACCGCGAGCGCGTCCTTCTCCTTGACCGGCGGCAACTCGCCGCCCTCGTCGCCCAGGCTCTCCTCGTAGACCGCCAGGAAGCCGGGGAACGTCATCACGCGGCCGTTGGCCTTGAGCGTGTACGCGCCCGCGCCCACCAGCACTTCGGTGGTGTCGTAACGCGCGCTCTCCATCTGGGAGGCGAGGAAGCGGCGCCAGATCAGGTCGTAGAGCGCGTACTGGTCCTTGGTCAGGTTGGCCTTGAGCGACTCCGGCGTGCGCTCCACGTCCGAGGGGCGAATGGCCTCGTGCGCGTCCTGCGCCTTGGCACTGGTCTTGTACGCGCGCGCCTTTTCCGGGCTGTAGTCTTCGCCCCACGTCTTGACGATGTAGTCGCGCGCGGACTCCTTGGCCTGATCGGCGATACGCACCGAGTCGGTACGCATGTAGGTGATCAAGCCGACGCGGTCGCCGTTGCCGGTGTCCACGCCCTCGTAGAGCTGCTGGGCGAGCATCATGATTTTCTTGGCCGAAAAGCGCAGCCGGCGCGCCGCGTCCCGCTGCATGGTGCTCGTGATATAGGGAGGCTGCGGGTTGCGCTTGCGCTCCTTCTTCTCGACCGAGGTCACGGCGTAGGACGCCTTCTTGAGGTCCGCGAGCGCCGCGTCGGACTGTTTCTGGTTCTTGAGCTCGATCTTCTCGCCGTTCTTCTCGATCAGCTTGACCGGAAGCTCGCCGCCGCCGGGGGTGGTCAGCACGCCCTCGATGGTCCAGTACTCTTCCGCGACAAACGCTTCGATCTCGGCCTCGCGCTCGCACACCAAGCGCAAGCCCACGGTCTGCACGCGGCCCGCGCTCAATCCGTAGTAGAAAATCTGCCACAGGATGGGGCTGATCTTGTAGCCCACCAAGCGATCGAGGATGCGCCGCGCCTGCTGCGCGTCGACCTTCTTCATGTCGACGTCCATGGGGTCGTCGATGGCGCTCTTGATGGCGCCCTTGGTGATCTCGTTGAAGATGATGCGTTTGACGTTGCGCTGCACGGGCGCGATGTATTCGCGAATGTGCCACGCGATCGCCTCGCCCTCGCGATCCAAGTCGAGCGCGAGGTAGACCTGGTCGGCCGCCTTGGCGTCCTTCTTGATCTGGTCGAGGATCTTCTTCTTCCCGCGCGAGACGACGTACTCGGGGGAGAATCCGTTGTCCAGATCGACGCCGAGACGGTTGGTCGGCAAGTCCATCACGTGCCCGACCGAGGCCACCACCTTGAAGCCCTTGCCCAGGAACTTCTTGATGGTGTTCGCCTTGGCGGGCGATTCGACGATTACCAGTGCGTTGTTGGCCATAGTTTCCCTAAAAACAAAATCGCAAGATGGGAATCTTGCGTCGCGGGAGGAGTCTGTCGGGCGCCGGTTTCTTTAGACCGGCGCGCCGTCGGTATCGAACCGATCGAACGCCTCCTCGTCGACGTCTCCCGTGTCGCGGTTGAAGATCACCGAGCACGCGATTCCCTTGACGTCTTCCACGTGTACCTTCTCCGCGCCGACCGGGATGGCGCGGGCCAGGATCGTCTCGAACTGCCGTCCGTCGATGATCCCGAGATTCTGGAGGCGGAACAAGTAGTCGTACGCCTCCGTGCTCAAACTCATGCGCTCGAATTCGCTCAAGACGCGCATTGCACGCCCGGGCCGGGCCATCGCGCGGCTCGCCTCCGGTCGCGACGAAATCCAGAACACCGCGTGCTCGATCTCTTCGCTCGAGTAGCCGCGCCGGGTGAGTTCCCGGTCCAGCTCGACCGGACGCCGGTCAGCGCTGCGGCTCATCTCCGCGACGAGCATCACCAGATCCATGAGCCTAGTCCACATGCGGGTTGCCTCCGTTCGGGCGGTGACTCTGCAAGAGCCGTGCACGCCCCCGAAACGGGCCCTGAAACATAAACCCGCCCCGGCGGAACCGGCAACCATCAATTTAGCGCAGGTGTCAAGGAGGGGGGTCGGTTAGCGGGCTAACTGCTTATTCCATGGCACTTTTTGTATTTCTTTCCGCTCCCGCACGGGCACGGGTCGTTGCGGCCCACCTTGTCCTCGGTGCGGACCACGGGTTGGGTCGAAGCCGCGCCCCGGAGCACGCGGCTGGTCGCCTCCGTGGCACCCAGCGGCGGCTGGGCCGGGCGATTAAGCGCCGGCGTCGCGGCCGGCGCCGAAGATGGAGTCCCCAGCGGGCTCGTGCCCTGCCCCCCGGGCGCCAGCACCGGGGCCGCCTCGCGGTGGACGGCCCGCGCGCGCGCGAGGTCCGCCGTCGGTCGGGGGGCCGCCGCCACGCGCGCGTGGAACATGGCGTAGAGCGCGTCGCGGTCGATGCGCTCGTTCAAGTCCGCGAACAGGCCGAAGGCCTCGCGCTTGTACTCCACCAAGGGATCCTTCTGGGCGTACGCACGGTAGTGGATACCCTCCTTGAGCGAATCGAGCTCGTGCAAGTGGTCCATCCACTTCTCGTCGATGACCTGGAGCAGGACGAACTTCTCGAACTCGCGCACCAGATCGGGGTTGTTCAAGTCGCGTGCCAGCAATTCTTCGCGCGCGCGCAGCGCCTCGCGCGCTTGCGCCTTGGCGTGCTCGCGGAGCTCTTCGACCGTTTCCGCGTGGTCCGAATCGTGCGCGAAGGTGTACATGAACACGTTCTCGAGCTGGCCGAGCAGCTCGGTTCGCTCCGCGGCACCCGGCACCTGCGACGAGTCGACCGTCTTCTCGATCGTGGTGTCGACATAGTCGTCGATGATGGTCTCGATGATGGGCTTCAATTCCTGTGCGTCCATCACCTCGTTGCGGCGCCCGTAGATGACCTCGCGCTGCTTGTTCATCACGTCGTCGTAATCGATCAACCGTTTGCGGATCTCGAAGTTGTGATTCTCGACGCGCTTCTGCGAACGCGCGATGCTCTTGGTCACCAGCGGGTGGGTGATGACCTCGCCCTCCTTGACGCCCAGGCGGTCCATCACGCCGGCGATGCGCTCGGGGCGGAACAACCGCATGAGGTCGTCCTCGAGCGAGATATAAAAGACCGACGCGCCCGGGTCGCCCTGGCGCCCGGCGCGGCCGCGCAGCTGGCGGTCGATGCGCCGCGATTCGTGGCGCTCGGTGCCTATAATATGGAGGCCGCACGGGACGTCCTGGGCGCACGCGACCGTGTCGACGGTGCCGCCGTCCTTGGTCTGCCAGTCCTTGCGCCCCGACCCGATGCCGCACTCCGTGCACCTGACGACCGAGCCCTCCAGCTTGATGTCGGTGCCGCGGCCCGCCATGTTGGTCGCGATGGTCACCGCGCCCGCGCGTCCCGCCTTGGCCACGATCTCGGCTTCCTGCTGGTGGAATTTGGCGTTCAAGACGTTGTGCATGATCCCCTTGCGCTTGAGCATCCGCGACAACGTCTCCGAAACCTCCACGCTGATCGTGCCCACCAGGACCGGGAGCTTCTGCTCGTGTAACCGCGCCACCTCGTCCACGATCGCGTTGTATTTCTCGCGCTTGGTCTTGAAGATCAGGTCGTCGTAGTCGACGCGCCGCACCATCTCGTTGGTCGGTACGACCTGGACGTCGAGCTTGTAGATCTTGTGCAGTTCTTCCGCCTCGGTCTCGGCGGTGCCGGTCATACCAGCCAGCTTCTGGTACATGCGGAAGTAGTTCTGCAGGGTTATGGTGGCGAGGGTTTGCGTCTCGCCCTCGATCTTGACCCCTTCCTTGGCCTCGAGCGCCTGGTGGAGCCCGTCGGAGAAGCGGCGCCCCGGCATCAGGCGCCCCGTGAATTCGTCGACGATCAGCACGCGGCCTTCCTGGACCACGTATTCGTTGTCCTTTTGGAACAGCGTGTATGCCCGCAACAACTGGCTGAAGTTGTGGATCGCCTCCGAGCGCTCGGCGTACGCCCGGTGCGCGTCGTCCTTGGCGCGCACGCGGTCGGCGGGCGAAAGGGACTCGTCGGCGTCGATGGCGGCGATGGCCTCGCTCAGGTCGGGCAGCACGAATTGCTCGCGATCCTCGGGCGAGAGCGCCTCGCGACCCTTCTCGGTCAGGTTGATCGAGTTGCCCTTCTCGTCGACCGCAAAGTACAACTCCTCGTCGAGCTCGTGGAGCACCTTGTCGCGCATCAACTCGACTTCGATGCGCTGGATCATGCGCTCCGTGCCCGGCTCCGCCATGAGCTTCATGAAGCGATTGCTCTTGGGCGAGCCGCGCTTGACCTTGAGCAGCGCGCGCGCCACTTCGTCGGCCTGCTCCTCGTTCTCCAGGTTCTTCTCGGCGAACGCGACCAGGTCGTTGACCAAACGATTCTGCAGCGCGACCACCCGCTCGACCTTGGGCTTCAAGCGCGCGAACAAGTCGGACGACTGGCTGTGCGAAACCGGACCCGAGATAATGAGCGGGGTTCGCGCTTCGTCGATCAGAACGCTGTCGACTTCGTCGACGATGGCGTAGGGGTGCCCGCGCTGAACGCGGTCGTCCGCGCGCGTCTTCATGTTGTCGCGCAGGTAGTCGAAGCCGAACTCGTTGTTGGTCCCGTAGGTAATGTCGCGCGCGTACATCTGCTTGCGCAGGTCGTTGGGCATGTCGTTCTGGATCACGCCGACGGAAATGCCCAGGAGCTCGAAGAGCTTCCCCATCCACTCGGAGTCGCGGCGCGCGAGGTAATCGTTGACGGTGACCAAGTGTACGCCGCGCCCGGCGAGCGCGTTGAGATACAGCGGCATGGTGGCGACGAGGGTCTTCCCTTCGCCGGTCGCCATCTCGGCGATCTTCCCCTGGTGCAGCACGATGCCGCCCACGACCTGGACGTCGTACGGCACCATTTCCCACTTGGTGGGGATACCGACCACGCTCCACGTCGTCCCGACCAGCGCCTGGCACGCGGACTTGACCAGCGCGAAAGCCTCCGGCAACAGGTCATCGAGGGTCGCTCCCTCCTGGAGACGGAGGCGGAACTCGTCGCTCTTCGCACGGAACTGCTCCGGGGTGAAGCCGCGATACTCTTCGGCTCGCGCTTTGACTTGCTCGAGGAGGTCCCCGTGTCGCTTAAAATCACGCTGTGACTTGGGCTTGAATAGCTTCTGAAGCAGACTCATAGAACGTCGAAACCCTCTCGTGAATTACGTTGCAAGGTAGCAAATAGACGCCGGGATGCGCAAGGCGCGTCGGCGGGGCTCGGGGCGAACCCTGCCCGGCAGGCAGCCTAAGAGTCCTGCAGATTGA
This sequence comes from Candidatus Krumholzibacteriia bacterium, assembly GCA_035620655.1. Lineage (GTDB taxonomy): Bacteria > Krumholzibacteriota > Krumholzibacteriia > WVZY01 > JAKEHA01 > JAKEHA01. Next base: position 1,659 of record DASPGK010000168.1, on the reverse strand, counting down.
GGCAGAAGAAGCGCCCGGCGTTGTTGCCGAAGTAGACCCGGTCGCCGTCGACGACCGGCGAAGAGAAGATCGACTGCTCGGTGGGATACCGATCCACCAGGGTCCCGTCGCTCGCGTCGAGCGCGTAGACGGATCCGTCGTACGACGTCACCACCACGCGCTTCCCGTCGACGAAGGGTCGCGACAGCACCGTCCCCGAGGTCTCGAAGCTCCAGATCAGCTTTCCCGTCCCCGCATCGAGGCAGTACACGTGCTCGTCCGCGCTTCCCGCGTACACCCGCCCGTCGTGGATCAACACCGCCGAGTTGACCGGACCGCGCGTCGCGAAGGACCACAGTCGCTTGCCGTCGGCATGTGCGAGTGCCACGACGCTTCCCTGCGCGGTCCCCACCACCACGCGCGTCCCGTCCGTGAACGGCGTTGACGCGACCGGGCCGCCCAGGGCCAGCGACCAGCGCTTGCGCCCGGTGTCGTCGGCGAGCGCGTACAACCTACCGTCGTGCGACGGCACGAAGAAGGTGCCGCCCGCATGCGCGATGCCGCCGCGCACTTGGCCACGCGCCGCGAACTTCCACAGCACGCGCCCGGTCTCGAACGAGAGCGCGTACACGTTGCCGCGCGACGTCCCCACCGCGACCCGCTCGCCGGTCGCGGCCGGCGTGCTCACGATGCGCTCTTTGAGCGCGCGCTTCCACAGCGTGCGACCGTCGCCGCGCGCGAGCCGGTAGACGTTGCCGCCGTAGTCGGCGACCACGACGGCGTCGCCCCGCACGAGCGGCGAAGCACCCACCCCGCCCACCGCCGCGTGCGACCACATCTGCTTTCCGTTCCCGCGGTCGACCGCGTACACGCGCCCGTCGCGCGACCCAAACACGACGCCGTCGCCCAACAGCGACGGCGACGACGTCACCGGCTCCGAGTACGACTTCTCCCACGCCAGCGCGAAGCGGGGGTGGTCGGCTTCCTCGCGCGCCCGCTCGTCGACGGCGGCGACTTCCGCCGTCGCCTCCGAGACCGACGCGTCGCGCGTCATGACGGGCGTCGGGCGCTCCTGGGTCGCGCGCGCGGTCCGCTCGGCGTCGGCGTCGTTGTGCGCGAGCGGAGGCCGCTCGAAGTCGACGCGCGTCGCCACCAGCCCTACACCCACCGCACCGCCCACCACCAAGAGCGCCGCCACCGCGCCCCGCGTCCACGCGCCCGGCGAGCGGCGTGCGACGCGCACGTCTCCGTCGTCGCGGGTCGCGCGCCTCGCGTCGAAGCGCAAACACACGAGAGAGCGCGCGATGCGATCGCTCTCGAGCGAGGCGGCCCCCGCCGGGCGCGCATCGAGGGCATCCAGCGCGGCGGCCAGGTCGCCGGGAGACCCGCCCAGCAACAACGCGAGCTCGGTCCCGTCCTGCGGGCGCGGGATTCGATACAGCACCAAGGCGTCGGGCAGCGTCTGCGCGAACAGATCGTGCTGAGCGCGCGTGGTTTCGATATCCATCTCTTCGCCGCGGATCGAGCACCGGTCCTGCGTCGTCTCGTGCAGTGGCACGAAGACGCCGCCCACGCGAACGCGGGCGTGCGCATCGCGCGCGCACAGGAGATACAAAGCCTCCGTTTCCTCGACCACGAGGTAGATGCCTAGCCCGCGCAGATCGTCGACGCGCGTGTCGA
>DASPGK010000167.1:0-3001 GCA_035620655.1 Candidatus Krumholzibacteriia bacterium | reverse complement strand
CGATGCGAACACGCAGCGCGCGATCGCGGGAGCCACGGTGCTCGTCGAGGGAACACGTCTCACGACCCACACCGGGAACGACGGCGGCTTCCTGATCGCGAACGTTCCCGCGGGGACGTACACCGTGCGGGTAGACGCGCTGGGTTTGACGAGCGCGAAGCAGCGCGTGAACGTGGTCGCCGGGAGGACGGCGACGGCCGACTTCCACATGCTATCGCTGCGCACGCGCGCCGAAGCACCGGTCGAGGCGGAGACATCCGCCGACGAGCGCGCGGGGCGCGTGCCCGCGTCGCGCGAGATGAAAAAGGACGCGCTGGGTTATCCGTCCCTGGGAAACAACGCCCCGCTCCAGTGCTACACGCCGCCGATGGCCTGGCCGTCGCCGGGCTTCGAGGACTACGACGTGATCCACGAGAACGGGTGGACGTGGGTGAGAACCCGGCCGCTTTCGACCTTCTCCGTCGACGTCGACGCGGCGTCGTACGGCAACGTCCGTCGCTTTATCACCCAGGGACAACTTCCTACCATCGACGCGGTGCGTATCGAAGAGCTCGTCAATTACTTCGACTACGACTATCCCAATCCGCGAGGACGTCATCCCTTCTCGATCACGACCGAAGTGGCGCAGTGCCCGTGGAATCCCGGTAACAAGTTGGTCCACATCGGTCTGCAAGGCGCACGCGTCGACGTCGAGGATCTGCCGCCCAGCAACCTCGTGTTCCTGATCGACGTGTCGGGCTCGATGAACCAGCCCAACAAACTGCCGCTCCTGAAATCGTCGTTCCGCATGCTCGTCGACCAGTTGCGTCACGAGGATCGCGTCGCGATCGTGGTGTATGCGGGTGCGGCCGGGCTCGTGCTGCCGTCGACGCGCGGCAGTGACAAAGAGACGATTCTGTGTGCCATCGATCGCTTGGAAGCGGGCGGCTCGACTGCGGGCGGCGCCGGCATCCGGCTCGCGTACCACGTCGCCCAAGAGAACTTCCTCGGGGACGGCAACAACCGCATCATCCTCGCCACCGACGGCGACTTCAACGTGGGCGCCGCGAGCGACGGCGACATGATTCGTCTGATCGAAGAGAAGCGCGGGAGCGGCGTCTTCCTGACCGTGCTCGGGTTCGGCGAGGGCAACCTCAAGGACTCGAAGATGGAGAAGATCGCCGACCACGGCAACGGCCACTACGCGTACATCGACGACGTCGCCGAGGCGCGCAAGGTGCTCGTCAACGAGATGGGCGCCTCCCTCCTGACCATCGCGAAGGACGTCAAGCTGCAGGTCGAGTTCAACCCCGCGCGCGTGTCGTCGTACCGATTGATCGGCTACGAGAATCGCGTGCTCGCGGATCGCGATTTCGACGACGACGCCAAGGACGCGGGCGAGATCGGGGCCGGGCACTCGGTGACGGCTTTGTACGAGGTCACGCTGGCGGACCGCGAAGACGATCGCGCCGGAAAGAAGTTCAAGTACTCGGACGTCACCGTTAAAGACAACGCGCGTCGAAGCGCGGAGCTGCTCACCGTCTCGTTTCGGTACAAGCTGCCGACCGAATCCGAGAGCTCTCTACTCTCCGTGACGGTCAAGGATCGGAACATCCGCTTCGCGAACGCTTCCAACGACTTCCGTTTCTCGGCCGCGGTCGCGCAATTCGGGATGATCCTGCGCGATTCGCCCGAGCGCGGCGACGCGACCATGCGCGACGTCATCGCCACGGCGCGCGCGGCGCGCGGCGAGGACGCACACGGGTATCGCGCGGAGTTCGTGGCCCTCGCCGAGATGGCGGAGGCTCTCATGACGCCGACGGTGGGTGTCCGGTAGTTCACGCGGGAAGCGCGGGGGCGCGGGCTTTCCGCGGACCAGGCCGCTCCTCGCAAGAGGGGCGGCCTGTTGCTTTGCCGTGTCGCGCGTCACTGCTGGTGGCGATGCCGCCTTCGACAATTCCAATTTGACCGTCGGCCGACCCATCCCGACCCGGAGTCTCGATCCCGATTGTCCAGCGGCGCGGTCGGGCGGCGCGAGGCGGATACCATGGCGTAACGCAATGGTGCGTAATACCTTGTGAAAGAGCTGCAACAATTTGACAAGGTGGGGCTTGTCTGCTGGTTGACCCTGGACTACACTATCAGGAGTAAACGATCTTCAACTACTTCTTGCGCCCCGGGGGTGGAACCATGACCCGATTCTCGGTCTTTCAGGGGCTGGCGGTTGCACTGGCCGCACTCAGTATCGCTGCAACTTCGGCGCGATCCCAACTCGGCTTCACGGAATTCGCGTTGACCGATACCACTCTAAATTCCGACCCGTCGACCGACTTCTGGATCGCCTCGGCGGCTCCCGCCGACGTCGACGCCGACGGGGATCTCGACTTGCTGGTCGCGGGCTACTATGTGATCTATTTCGTCTCCGCCGAAGACCGACTCGTGCTCTATCGGAACGACGGACCCGTAGACGCCTCGACGTGGGAACTCACCCCGATCGCGGTGGACGCGACCGGCCTCAGCTTCACGGCCGCGGACATTGCGTGGGGAGACTATGACAACGACGGCGACCCCGACGCGGTCGTCGCCGGTAACGGCGCGACGACTCTCTATCGCAACGACGCGGGCACGCTGCTGCGCACGCCCACGGTCCTTCCGGAGTACTGGGAGGACAGCGATTTCTCCACCATGGACCTGCGCTCGCTCACGTGGGCCGACTACGACAACGACGGCGATCTCGATCTTCTAGTGCCTTCGGTGGTGGGCGAATTCGTCTATGCGCCGACGGCGGTTCTTCGGAACGATGGCGCCGGCACCGGAGACGCGTGGGTGTTCACCGACGTGGGCGCGTCCCTTCCCGCGACGTCCAACGCCGTGAGCGTATGGGCCGACATGGAAGGAGACGGCGATCTCGATCTCCTGCTCGCGAATGTCAGTCCGTGGGGCGACAACTTCATGAACACGTACCGCAACGACGGAGCATCGTTCACGGAGATCGATACGGCCCTCGCCTTCATCCGGTATG
>DASPGK010000166.1:0-2241 GCA_035620655.1 Candidatus Krumholzibacteriia bacterium | reverse complement strand
AGGACCTGCGGCTTGAAGCCCCTGCGATGGTAGCGGATCGCGCGCATCTGCATCGTCTTTGGGAGACTCGGGTCTTCCTTTCTGGACGCCGGAGAAATTTCGACCTCCACCAGATGGTCTCCAGCCCCAAGCCTTTTGATGGGGTGCGGCTCTTCTTCGACATTCATGAGCCCTGATCATGTGGCCAGTCTCAAGCGGCCATGGCGCGTGGTGTTCCTGACGGCGGGCGGTCGTGAGTTCGCGTAATGGGACGCGTGGTTCCGTCGAAACTCCTTGTCCTTATGGAAGCTCCAGTACTCGTCGAAGTCCCCGCTGGCATGCAACGCGCGGAGCTTCAGGACAGCCTCGGCGCTGGCGAGGCCCCACACCGCGCCGGTGATCTCCATGCGGTCCTTCACGAGATATCGGCACGCGCCCTCAATCACGCCCGTCGCGATGGGAAGACCGGCCGCGAGGTACTCGTCGTAGTGGAGGAACGCGCGGTATTTGATCAGGTAATCCGCACAGTCATCGACGGACTCGCGTTCCTTCCCCGAGAGTCCGCGAAGCGTCGCGCTTCGTCGCATACCACCCGCCACCGCGCTCGAACGACCGCGAAGGATCTCGAGGAGGTGGTCGCGCACCCATGTCTCGGCGTCCTTACTCCCACGGGGGTGGAACGCGTGCGCCGCTTTCCATACGTACCCAGCGACGTGAATAAAGTCGACGATGATGCTGATCGTGAGCTCGTGTTCGCGCTCGAGTGCGTGGATCGCGTCGAGCTGCGTCTCATTGCCGTCGACGAGCGCGGCCCACAGCTTCTTTCGCTTGGGATCGCGTCGCAGTGCCTCCGTGAAGGCGGCGCCGAGGACTTCGTGAGGCGTCTTCTCGAGACTTGCCCAGACACGCTTCCGTTCCGGCTTGGGTCTCTTCGCCGATTCGCCGGAATCGACGACCTGCAAATGATTCAACTCGCGAACGACGTCCTCGGGAGTACGGAAGAACGCCGCCGTCGTGTACACGGCAGCCACCGTCGCCATCCGTTTTCGATCGCGGGCTTCCTCCGACGACCTCGGTCGCCCCAGCGAGAACGGCTTTTCGTTCGCGTTGTCGGCGGCCTGCTTCTCGGCGGCCTTCTTCGTCGCGGGACGCAGATCCCCGGTGTGCATCGGCACACCCTTGCCGTCACTGCTGATCACGACGATGTCGCCGGTCTTCGCCACCTCACGTGTCGACGCTGCTTTGCGTTTTTCGTAGAACCCGTCGAAATCTTGCGCGGCGCGAATCGTGAGCTCCTCGACCTGGCGCTTCGGCACCGGCTCACCGAGCGTCCGCGCGAGTTCATCGACCGTCTCGTCAAACGACTGTTTGCGGATCTCTTCGGCGACCCGTCGGCGCGTACCGTGCGAATACCTCTCGCTCGGCAGGTTCAGGTCGGCGTCCAGCGGATGCAGGCTCGCGTGCCCCTCGGCTGCGTAGGATCTTCGGCTCACCTCCACTGTCCCGAAAACCGTCTGCAACTTCCGGTCGTGGATCCGGCCCGCCACCCGCACAACACGATCGCCGCCCACAACGTCGCCGTCGACATCGCCGGGGCCCCGCAGATCCAGATGTCCCTGGTACAGCAACCGGAGCACCTCCCGTCCCTCGACCTGCAGAAGTTCCTCGATCTCGCTGTGGCTGAGCAGACGGCTCGACTCCGATCCCAGCCGCGTCTTGAGCTCGTTGAACTTGGCGTCCGCTTCCGCGAAGGGCTTCTCTTCGTTGATCGCCTGTGGTTGCATGGCGTCGGGGCCTCCTTGGTCGTATCGAGTGTCGCAACCCGTACGTGCCACGGTTCGGCCCCTCCTCACCATCGATCAACTGGCTATGTCCAGGAGATCAGATCGAATCCGGCTCGTCGCAAAAGATCCGCACCCCTCGATAACGCCCAGCGCTTTGGCGCGCCGGAGCAGCTCGGGGATGGAGGCGTCAGAATCTGTCGCGCGCTCGCGCCGGAGGAAGTCGATCAGCTTTTCGTCGAGCGCGAGCGAGGTGTTCGTCCGACGGCGTGATTTGGGCTCGAGCACCGCGATTCCCGCGGCTTCGTACGCGGACGTCCACCGTTGGAGCCTCCGCTGTGTGACCTCTTCCGGCTCGCCGCCGTCGACCCGCGCATGCGAGCGCTCGGCGACCTCTGCGATCGCGTCCTCGCGGCAAACGCCGGCCAGCATCTGCGCGCGGACCTGCGCGACGACGGTGTAGCGGAACAGGGCCTCCTTC
>DASPGK010000165.1:0-5611 GCA_035620655.1 Candidatus Krumholzibacteriia bacterium | reverse complement strand
AGCGGTGGTAGCCCTGCAGGCGAGCGCCGGCGCGAATGCGGAGCAGTCCCATGCGCCGCAGAAGCTCCTGACGCGCCGCATAGAGCCGCTTGCCGGCCCCTTTCCCCTGATGGTCGGGGTCGATCATGATGTCGGCCGCGTAAAGGGTGCGCCCGCGCCCGGGGTCGTGGTTGGTGAACATGCCGTGGTTGGTGAAGTCGCGCCAGTCGGCGTCCACGTCGTAATCGTCCCAAAATACGACGAGGGTGGCGGCGTAGCCGACTAGGTCTCCGGTTTCGTTCTCGATGACGACGAACTGCCCCTCGGGAAAGATGCGCAGGTGCGATGAGAGCTGCTCGGGCGCCCACGGTGTTCCATGCGGGTAGATCTTGCGGCCGAGCGCGGCGACGCGGTCGAAATCGGCCGGCGTGAGCTCGCGAACGGTGAACGACATTCGCCCTCCCTCACGACACCTTCACGTGTTCGACAATCTTCTTGATATCGGCGGAAGCCTGGCTGTCGCGCAACGGCAGCACGGTACCCGTCTCGCGCGATTCCGTGAGCGTGGTCAGGTTCAATTCGCCGATCACCATGGTTTCCTGGTTGGCGATGCCTTCGGCGAGGATGCCGTCGCGGGAGAAGGGGAAGTCGCTGGGCGTTAAAATCGACGCCTGGCCATAGTTGAGCGACACCGCGGGCACCATGGGCAGCGAGCCGACGGTGGCGGAGTGAATGACGTACATCTGGTTCTCGATGGCGCGCGCCTGGGCGCAGTAGCGGACGCGCAGGAAACCCTGGCGATCGTCGGTACACGCGGGCACGATCAGAATGCTCGCGCCCTCGCGGGCGGCCACGCGCGCCAGCTCGGGAAATTCGACGTCGTAGCAAATGTTGATGGCCACCTTGCCGAACACGGTCTCGATGAGACGAAACTCGTGGCGCGGCTGCACCAGCCACTCTTCCTTCTCGAAGCGCGTCATGTGGATCTTGAACTGCGATGCGTGATCACCGCTGGGGCCGAAGAAGAAGCACTCGTTGTACAGCGCGCCGTTTTCCCCGTCGGACGGGATGGTACCGGCGGCGATATGGATCTTGTACTTCCTGGCCAGCCCCGACATCACTTCGACGAAGCGGTCGCGCTGGCGCGCGAGGGTCCTGATCTGCTCGCGGATGGGACGCCGGATGTCTTGGAGGGTCAAAAGCTGGACGGTGAAGTACTCGGGGAAGACCAAGAGGTGCGCCTTGTAGTCTTCGGCGGTTTCGACCAGGCCGGCCACCTGGTCTCGGAACTGGTCGAACGACGAGATGGGACGGACGTAGTATTGGAGTGTAGCAACTCTGATTCGTTCCACGATCGACCTCCGTCGACAGCCAATCATTGACACAGATCGGCGCGCGGGGCAAGTCGAATCGCCCCGACCATGGCACGCCGTTTCGTACCTCGCGCGCTTGTGCTAGAATTCGCCCATGAACACCATCGAACCCATTCTCAACGCGGAACTCGCTGCCATCCGCGAGGCCGGCCTCTACAAAGACGAGCGCGTCATTCAGAGCGCGCAAGCCGCCGCCATCAAAGTCGCCGGCGGTGAAGTGATCAACTTTTGCGCGAACAACTACCTCGGACTGTCGTCGCACCCCCAGGTGATCGAAGCCGCGCACAAAGCCCTCGACCAGTGGGGCTACGGCCTCTCGTCGGTGCGCTTCATCTGCGGGACGCAGGAAATACACAAACAACTCGAGCGCGGAATCGCGTCGTTCTTGAGGACAGACGACGCCATCCTCTACGGCTCCTGCTTCGACGCCAATGGCGGGCTCTTCGAGACACTCCTCGGCGACAAAGACGTCATCATCTCCGACGAGCTCAACCACGCCTCCATCATCGACGGCGTTCGATTGTGCAAGGCGGAGCGGATGCGCTACGGCAACGGCGACATGAATCACCTCGAGGATCGTCTGAAAGAGGCGAAGAACTTCCGCGTGCGCATGATTGCAACCGACGGCGTGTTCAGCATGGACGGCCACATCGCGAAGCTCAAGGACATCTGCGACCTGGCGGAGAAGTACAAAGCGGTCGTCATGGTGGACGACTCGCACGCGACCGGGTTCATGGGCAAGACGGGGCGCGGGACGCCGGAGCACCACGGCGTCATGGAGCGCGTCGATATCGTGACCTCGACGCTCGGGAAGGCGATGGGCGGCGCTTCGGGCGGCTTCACGACCGGGCGCAAGGAAATCGTCGAGATGCTTCGCCAGCGCTCGCGTCCGTATCTGTTTTCGAACTCGCTGGCGCCTCCCATCGTGGCGGCGTCGATCGCGGTGCTGGGCTTGCTCGAGAAATCGACCGAGTTGCGCGATCGCCTGGAAGAGAACACGCGCTATTTTCGTACCGGCATGACGGCGGCCGGCTTCGACATCATCCCGGGCACGCACCCGATTTGTCCCATCATGCTGGGCGACGCGAAGCTCGCGCAAGACGTCGCGCGCGACATGCTCGCCGAGGGGATCTACGTGATCGGCTTCAGCTACCCGGTGGTACCGAAAGGCAAGGCGCGCATCCGCGTACAAATTTCCGCGGCGCACACCAAGCAGCACCTGGATCGCGCGCTGGAGGCGTTCCGGAAAGTCGGGAACAAGCACGGGCTGGTGAAGTAGGAACGATGCGCCGGAAGCTCGCGCTCGCGGTCTTGGGAGGGTTGGTGATGGGCGCATGTTCCGCATCGAAACGCGTGGACACGGAGCCGGCCGCAGTTCACATTGTCGCGACCGACAGCGGCTACGTCGCACCGGACACGCTCCACGAAGGCCTCAACCACCTCGTTTTCGAGAATCGCGGCACGACGATCCACGAATGCATGTTCGTCCGTCTCCCTGACGGCATGAGCGCACGCGCATACCTGGACGCCGTCGAGGCGGGCTACGCTTTTCCCGAAGGCGCCATCGACTGTTCGGGGCCCGGGCTCACGTCGCCGATGCAGCGATTCGAGCTATGGGTCCCGCTCGAGGCGGGAACCTACCTGCTCGCGTGCTGGTTCACCGGCCATCTCACGACGACCGAGCCACGCACAGTCGTCGTTCACGGCGCTCCGCGCGTGGCCGTGACGCCGCCGCGCGAGGATGTCACGCTCAAGCTCATCGACTTCCGCTTCGAGTTGATCGGCGAGATCGAGACCGGCCCACAAACGATTCGGGTCGAAGCGGCGGGGCCGTCGATGCACGAAGTCGATATCTTCCACCTCCAGGAGGGCCGAAGTGTCGACGTCGTTCGTGCGTGGTATGCGAGTCACCAGCGAGGTTCCCTCCCCGCGACCCTGATGGGCGGCGTGCTGGACAGCCACGAGATTCCGAGTGAGGTCTGGCTGCGTCGCGAGTTCGCAGCCGGACGTCATGTGCTCTGGTGCGGCATGCCCATGATCCAGAGCGGTAAGGAGTCGGACGCCGGCGCCGCGGCCGACGTGTCGCACGCCGACGCGGGGATGGTGCTCGAGTTCGACGTGGGCAAGTAGGAAGACGACGGTGAAAGAAGCGCCGAACGCGCATGTCGCGGATCGGCGGACGCCGGCGGTCTCGATTTGCGGTGGGATCCCGCCGCGCGGAGGAAGCCCGACTCATTCGTCGTTGATTGTTGTTCCCCCACGGTCTTCGATCTCCATGTCCTCGTAGACTTCCGCCAGCGCTTCCTTCGCGAGGCGCAGCGCCTTCAGCCGCAGGCGGTGCGCGGTGTCCGGGTCGCGCGGCCCCTCCATCGGACTACCGACCAGCCACTGCAGCGTGATTCGAAGCGACGTCCATTTCTCCGGGAACGATCCGGGCAGGAAGAGACGGTTCGCCGCCAGCCATGCGTCGTGCCGGTTCAACAGCAGCAATGTCTCCTCGTCGGATCGCTGGATCAACGACCGCTCGATCTCTTTCATATACTGATACGCTTCCGCGTTGGCCTTGACCTTCTTCTCGGCGATGATCGCGTGCATGCGTGTGCGTCGCGCGATGCGCAGCTGAAACCACGCCGCGACGAATCCACCCGCGATTGCGATGAGGCCGCCCAGAATCGCGGCCACTATGGCGTCCGTCATTCAACCGATCGCTCCCCAATTGGGCCGACGGCCTTCGCGACCGCCGCCGACCCTGCAACGAGTGACTTTGCTCACATAGGAATAGTCGCGGTCGAATCCGGGATGCGCAAGGTCCGCGGCCGCCGACGCTCGCTCCAATGGTTGCCGTCGATGGCGTGAACTTCCTCGCTCCTTATGAACCGCGCGTGAATTATTGGCTACCGGTGAACGACCTCACACCCGCACGGCGACCGGGTTGTCTATATTGATGTGCAAGGAGGCTCGCGTATTTCCCAACGCGAGAGCACCATGACACGACTACTCATTGCCTTCGCCGCGGTCGCGATGCTGGCCGGGATCGCGCGCGCGGTGGAGATCTCGCCGGCGTTTCCCAATCTCGCGGCCTTCGACTCGCCCATCAATATCGAGGATCCCCTGGACGGCACGGACCGGCTTTTCGTGGTCGAGCGCGCGGGGCAGATCTACGTGTTCCAAAACGACCCGGGAGTGTCGCAGCGATCGTTGTTCCTCGACATCTCCTCGCTGCTCACGACCCAAGGCGAGTGCGGACTCCTGGGCCTCGCGTTCCACCCCGACTACGAGACCAATCGGTTCTTCTACGTGTGCTACGTGGACGCATCGCCGTTCCAGACCGTGATCGCACGTTTCACCGCGAACGCGGCCAACCCGAACTTCGCGGACCTCGGCAGCCAAGTGCCGGCGTTGACGATTTCGCAGAACGGCTTCTTTCACAAGGGCGGTTGCATCGAGTTCGGCCCCGACGGCTATCTCTACATTTCGCTGGGCGAAGACGGCACCCCGAACAACGCGCAATCGCTGACGACTCTCAAGGGCAAGGTGCTTCGCATCGACGTGGACAGCCCGGGCGGGGGCCTGCAGTACGGGATCCCGCCCGACAACCCGTTCGAAGGCAACCCGAACGGCTACCGAGAGGAGATCTACGCGTTCGGATTCCGAAATCCGTGGCGCTTCAGCTGCGATTCGCAAACGGGCCAGCTGTGGCTGGGCGACGTCGGCCAGAACACGTGGGAAGAGGTCGACGTCATTCTCAAGGGACGCAATTACGGCTGGCCGCGGATGGAAGGCAGAGTGTGTTACCCGATCGGCCAGCCGTGCGACACGACCAACCTCGATCTCGTGCTGCCGGTCGCGGTGTACAACCACGGAGGAAATGGCGCGTCGATCACGGGCGGCTGCATCTATCGGGGCCCGTCCGTGCCGAGCCTGTACGGCGAGTACGTCTTCGCCGACTACATCGACGGACGGATCTGGCACCTCGATCCCGAAGTGAACCCGAGTTCCATCCAGCTAATCGACGACACCGCGCTCAACATCGCCGCGTTCGGTACGGACGCGAGCGGGGAGTTGTACTTTACCACCTTCAACGGCGCGATCTATCGATTCGTCGAATCGACCACCGACGTACCCGCGCCGGCGCCGGCCATGGGCGCGCTGCACGCGGTCCACCCCAACCCGTTCCAGTCGAGCGCCATCATGGAATACTCGATCGCAAGCGCGGGGCGCACGATGCTGGAAGTCTTCGACGTGCGGGGCCAGATCGG
>DASPGK010000164.1:0-5524 GCA_035620655.1 Candidatus Krumholzibacteriia bacterium | reverse complement strand
GTATCGGGTGAAGAGCGGCGATACGCTCAGTGAAATCGCGCAGCGCTTCGGCACCAGCGTGTCGCGCATCCGCTCGTGGAACAATTTGAGCCGCCGGCGCCACATCTACGCGGGCCAGCGTCTCACGATCTACACGAATCGAGCCGCGACGACCGAGGTCGCATCCCCGGCGCCGGCGTCCGCGCCGACGCCCGGCGACGACGTCACCAAGCTCACGCACGTGGTGGTGCGCGGCGAGTCGCTGTTCTCGATCAGCCGCCAGTACAACGTGGGCGTGCAGGACCTGATGGCGTGGAACAACCGCGGGAGCTCGATGATCAAGGCGGGCGAGAGGCTCGTCGTCTACAAGCGCGGTACCACCCCGTCCGAAAACGGTGCGCGCTAGAGTTCCGAATCCCCTAGAAGCTGGCGAGCAACGACACGCGGTGCGTCGAGTCGAACGCGTCGTGGTGCAGATACGCGTAGTCGAGGCCGAACACCCCGAAGTAGAGCCCGGCTCCCGCGGTGGGGTTCTCCGCGTCGAGCCCCCCGCGCAGCATCACTTTCTCCTGGAAGCTCAACTCCACCCCCAGCCGCAGGTCGGTGCTGACCGTCTCGCTCCAGAATTGCGACGCGGTCTGGCGGTCGTCGAAAAAGAGGTCGGCGTCAACCGCGAACAGCACCGACCCGTTGAGCGAGGCCGACTCGATGCGGTACGCGCTGCCCAGCTTGAGTGAGGGCACGATGAACTCGTTGGTGCCCGTGCTCCAGCTGATGTAGGTGCCGGTGGCGTCCGCGAGCTTCACTCCTACGGAGAGATTTTCGGTCAAGAAATCGCGGCGCAAGAAGCCCAGGTCGATGCCGATTCCCATGCTCGATTCGCCCGCGATGAAATCCTGGTAGATCAGCTTGAGCGTCCCACCCACCGAGCCCGCACTCGTCTCGAGCGCGAACGTCCCCAACCCCGCGAAGCTGTTGTTGGACTCCCTCGGGATGGCGTCGTAGTCCACGACGTTGCCGTCCTCGTCGATCAGGTAATCGATTTCGCCGTCGCTGTCGTTGTCGACGGAGCGATACTGACTCGTGAGCAGTTGGTCGGGGTCGCCCAGGTGAATGAGCCCGAAGCCGAAGGCGGGCTTGCGCGCCTCGTCGACCAGCCCGGTCGGCTGGACGTACGACGCGAAGTTGTAATTCAACAGGTCGCCGAATTGCTCGGCGTGCATCGCGAGAACCTGCCGTTTCTCCATGCCGGCAATACCGGCGGGGTTCCAGAACACCGCGGAGGCGTCGGCGGCGACGGCCGCGAAGGCGCCCCCCATGCCCAAGGCACGGGCTCCCCCGCCCGGTGCCATGAACTCGCCCGCCAGCTTGGTGGCGTGGACCGGAGCCGCGACGAACAATCCCAATGCACACAGACCGACGGTGCGAACATGCATACGAATCCTCTGGCCGAATCGGGGTGGCAAACTACGACGATGCTTCATCGGATCGGGATCACAGGGGAGGGGCTTCGCGAACAAGTATACGACCACTCCACACGCCGCGACAACGCCTGAAATCGGCATTTTCGGGCCCGTCAGGCCAGCCCGTACTCCTTGATCTTCCGGTACAGCGTCCGCTCCGAGATGCCCAGACTTTCCGCCGCGCGGCGCCGGTTCCCTCCCGATCGGTTCAGCGCCTCTTTGACCGCGGTCCGCTCGATGCGGTCGAGGCTCAACGTAGGGGGGGCATGGGACCCGTCTTCCGCGCGCACTTCGCGCAGGCCTCCCAGGGCACCCGCCTCGGGCGCGGCGCGCAGGGGCCCCTCCTTGAGCACGTGCAGGATCTCGCGAACGTCGCGGTGCAGCGCCAGTATCGAGGCGTACAGCATTTCGCGCTCGGCCTCTTCCCGGCTGCGGCCCAAGGGGACGGGCAAGAGCGGCGACGCGGCGGCGGACGCGGCGTCGGAGAGGTGCGCGTCGACCAGCGCGCGTGTGATGCGCGGTCCCGGCGTCAACACCACCAGCGTCTCGACCAGGTTCTTGAGCTCGCGAATGTTGCCGGGCCACGCGTGGTCGACCAATCGTCGCATCGCGTCGGCTTCGACGCCGCGCACCGACTTCTGATGCGCGCGGTTGGCTTGCGCGATGAAGCGCTGGACCAGGATGGGAATGTCGTCGCGACGCTCGCGCAGCGGGGGCAGGAACAGGCTCACGCCCTTCAATCGGTAATAGAGGTCCTGGCGAAACGCCCCCGAGCGGACCGCTTCGGCCAGGTTACGGTTGGTGGCGGCGATCACGCGCACGTCGACCTTGAGCGGGGTGCCCCCGCCGACGCGCAGAACGTCGCCGGTTTCCAGCACGCGCAAGAGTCGCACTTGCATGTTGGGGCTGGTCTCGCCCACTTCGTCGAGGAAGATGGTGCCAGTACTGGCGCGCTCGAACATGCCGGCGCGGCGCGCGACCGCACCGGTAAAGGCACCCTTCTCGTGCCCGAACAGCTCGCTCTCGAGCACGCCCTCGGCCAGAGAACCGCAATTGATGGCTTCGAAGGGTCTATCGCGGCGGCGGCTCGCGTCGTGAATGGCGCGTGCGACAACGTCCTTGCCGGTGCCGCTCTCGCCTTGAATTAGAATCGGGACTTCGGTGGGTGCCACCAGGAGGACGGACTCGAGCAGTTCCTCCATCGCGGGCGAGCGCCCGATGATTCCCGCTCTCGACTTGAGCGCGATCAGCGCGAAGCGATGGTCGAGGGTCGCGCGCAGCGCGGATGCATCGAGCGGGCGCTCGATGTAGAGGTCGATTCCCTCGAGCCGCTCGCCCGCCTTGACCGCCTCCGCCTTGGGCCCCCCGGCGACGGCGGCGTCGATCGCAGGGGCGGTCTTGCGCAGGCGCTTGACGAGCGCCACATAGGCGGGCTCGCTGGCCTCGTCGATGAGTACTCCCGCGGTGGTTTCGGTCAGCGCCTCGACCACCCCGGAGGGATCATCGACCGTATCGACGCGCCAGCCCTCACGCGGGAAGAGTCCCGAGAGGGCCTGGCGGATTGTCGCATCGAGCGAGAGAACGATGTAGTGTACCTGCTGTGAACTCAAGCGGTTTCACCGCAGGTGAGGCTAGCCCAGCGACTGCCAGACTGTCAACCCGTTTCGGAGTCGGCGGTCACGAGCGTGGTCGCCTGGCGATAGTCGCGCAGCTTGTTGCGCAGCGTGCGCACGCTGATCGCGAGCGACTCGGCCGAGCGCGTGCGATTCTGGTTCAGCCGTGCCAGGCGGTCCAGGATCATCAGGCGCTCCATGTCGCGGATTGACCCGCGGCGAAACACGCTCTCGACCACGTCACCGCGCTCGCGCGGTCCGTCGCCGGAGTCCGCGCGCGTTTCGATCGAGGCGGACCCGCCGCGCATCGCGCGCTCCATGGCGCCGCCGCGCAAACCGAGCGCGGACAGCGGTTCGTTGGCCATGTCGGCCGCGTTGGGCCCGATCATGACGGCTTCGCACGCGTGTCCGTCGAGGAACGCCAGCGCCTCCGCGAGGCTCTCGACCGCTACGAACTCGAGATTTCCATTGGACCGGGGAAGCGTCTCGGCGTCAACGCCGGGAATTCCCACCATGAGCACTACCATTCGAGGTCTCCTTCCTCCGCGACCAGCACGTGAACAACCGTTCGATCGGACTCGCGGCGCATTCCCGCGACCGCTCCCAAGACCGGTGCGCACGCCGCGACGAACGCGAGGCCCAGACCGGCGTGGTCGGGCTTGGTCGTCACGAACGGGCGCCACGCGTCGTCGGGCTCGCGCACGCCTGACACTCCGGGTCCGTCGTCGGCGACGCGCACGTGAAACACGCGCGTCGTTCCCACGCGGCACTCGTCTACGCGCGCGCGCACACTCCCCCCGCGGGGCGCGGCCTCCACCGCGTTACGCACGACTTGAAACAGGGCCCTCCCCAAAAGCTCCGCACGCTGTCGAAACGGACCGTCGGTCCGATCGTTCGCTTCGATCGTGCACGCACCCAGACCCGCACAGCGGGCTGCAACTCGATTCAGTACCTCGCCCCACTCGACGCGCGACGGACGCTCACTCGCGCACAGGCGCAGCGCGCCGAAGCGGGTCGCGAAATCGTCCAGGTCCATCGCCGAGCGCTCGATTTTCGCCGCCCACGTGGACGCGTTGGCTTCGTGCGCGTAGCCGTCGGCGATCAGCGACGCGTACGCGCGCACGCTGCCGGCGGTGTGACGCGCCGCGCGCACGCACTGTGCGACCAACGCCTCGACGTCGCCCAAGCGCTGCAGCTCCGAGGGGGCCAACTCGGGCGCGGGTCGAACGCCCATACGGCCGAGCCGATCAGCCAGCGTGCGACGCAGTGCGGCGCGCGCGGACTCGGTCGAGAAGTGCGACGGGTGGTCGGACACGCCGCGGTGAAATGGCAAGCGCCGTGCCCCGACTCCGGGAACCGGACTATCCTGTTGGTGGGTATCTAGTTACTTACGCGAGTAGGCTAGCTCGCCCGGCGACCGAGGCGGCAAGAAATACCCCGGTTCGGTCGCGCGCGGGATGCGCAGGGAAACGGAACTGGCCACCGGGGGGCCGGGTCGGGCGAGCATCGAAGGAAGCCCTCGGCGCTCGCCCGGTGGCGGCGGCGGATCTACGCCTCGTCGCGCACGCCTTCGTCCCCGTGGAACGACTTGAGCTTCTCGCGCAGCGTTTGCCGCGAGATGCCCAGGATCGCGGCCGCGCGCGACTTGTTGCCGCGCGTCTCTTCCAAGGTGCGCTCGATCTGGATGCGTTCCATGTCGCGCAGCGTCTTGGGGAAGAACGCGCCCGTCACCGCCGCGGCCGGGGCGCGCACGGTTGCGAGCTCCGCGCCCGCTTGGCCGCGAATCTCGGCCGGCAGGTGTGCAACGAGGAGCTCGTCTTGGGCGTCGAGCAAGAGTGCGCGCTCGATCACGTTGCGCATCTCTCGCACGTTGCCCGGCCAATCGTAGCGCACGAGCAACTCCATCACGTCCGACGATGGGATCGGCACCTGCTTCCCGAGCTCGCGGTTGAAGCGCTCGATGAAGTGGCTGACGAGCAGCGGGATGTCTTCGCGGCGCTCGCGCAGCGGCGGAATGTGGAGCGGGATCACCTTGAGCCGGTAGTAGAGATCCTCGCGGAAGAGCTTGTCCTTGATCGCGGAGGCTAGGTCGCGGTTGGTGGCCGACACGATGCGCGTGTTGACCGTCAAGTCCTTGACCCCGCCCACGCGCCGGAAGGTCTTGTTCTCGAGCACGCGCAGCAGGCGCGACTGGAGCATGATGCCCATCTCGCCGATCTCGTCCAGGAACAGCGTGCCGCCTTCGGCCAGCTCGACCAGCCCCTTCTTGCGCGTCTTGGCGTCGGTGAAGGCCCCCTTCTCGTAGCCGAACAGCTCGCTCTCGAGCAGCGTCTCGGGGACTGATGCGCAGTTGATCTCCATGAAGGGCCGCGGGTCATCGTGGCTGCAGGCGTGAATGGCGCGCGCGACCAACTCCTTGCCCGAACCGCTCTCGCCGGTAATCAGGATCGTGTTCGCCTTGCTGCGGCC
>DASPGK010000163.1:0-3303 GCA_035620655.1 Candidatus Krumholzibacteriia bacterium | reverse complement strand
GACCCGAAGCACGACTTGGGATTGATCGCGCACATGATGGCCACGGCCGCCGTGGCCACCGCCAGAATGGTGATGGCGGCCAGCGCCGGCGACGAGTCCGTGACGTTGGTCTCGAAGACGGCCACCGAGTCGACCGCGAGGTGGAATTGTCCGGTCTCGACGGGATTGCGTGACGGATCGTAACGCGTGCCGCTGCCCGAGACACCGTCGCCACCGGCGATCCAGTCTTGCAGCACAAAAAGATCGCCGTTCCTCATGTGAGCCTTGAGGAACGGCGATGCTTCGCGCAACTCTTGCTTCTCACCCGCGCCCATGGCGCGAAACGCGTCGGGCGCAATGCTTCGTCGCTCGACGCGCCGAAACGAATCGCACGCGGTCAGCACGAGCGCGGCGCATGCGACCAGCGCGGTCGTGCGTCGCAGAGTCCGTCGCGCGTGCCAGTACGAAGTGAGCGTTTCCATCACTCCCTTCGAAAGGAGCGATTCGCTATTTCACCCCGTGCATCAGTCTCTGAATCAGCGGCGCGATCAAGAACAACAAGACGCCCGGGATGACCAGGGCCCAGAAGCCGAAGGTGTAGCCCGACAGCGCCGACGCGGTCGTCATGCCGGTGTCGCCGCTGACGTGGCCGGCGAAGATGCCTGACAAGTTGTTGCCGATGCCGGTCGAGAGGAACCAGCCGCCCATGCCGAAGCCGACCAGGCGCATGGGCGCGAGCTTGGTCACCATCGAGAGGCCGATGGGCGACAGGCACAGCTCGCCGACGGTTTGAATGAGATAGACCGTGAACAGGGTCCAGAACGGAATCTTGCCCGCCGCGTCCACCAGGCTCGAGAGCGCGACCATCAGGACCACGAAGGCGAGGCCGTTGAAAATCAAACCGAGTCCGAACTTGCGCGGGATGGAGGGGTTCATCTTCCCCATCTTCACCCACAACCACGCGAAGATGGGCGCGAGCACGACGATCCCGATGGCGTTGACGGACTGGAACCACGCGTTGGGGAATATGAAGCCGCCGGCAGCGCCCAAGTCGCGGTCGACGATCTGGTCCGCGAGGAACGTGAACGAGCTGCCGGCCTGCTCGAAGAACATCCAAAACAGAATATTGAAGGCGAAGATGACCAGCATCGCGATGGCGCGATCGCGCTGGACCTGACCCTCGCGCATTCCTTCGCGCATGATCATCACGCACAGCACGATGAACATCGCGGTCAGGAGCCATTGCAGCTTGTCGGCGCCGACCGACAGGAGGAAGTACACGATCGGGATTGCGGCCAGGGCACCCAAGCCGACGTACAGCACCTTGCGGCGTCCGCCGCCGTCCGCTTCGGGCGGCCGACCGATGCCTTGGAGTTGCTTGCGGCCGAACCAGAACCAGACCATGCTGATCAGCATGCCGATGCCGGTGGTGATGAACACGACCTTGTAGGCCGGCATGTCCGGCGTGCCGAACACGCGGTCCGCGAACCACCCGGTCAAGATGGGCGCGATGAACGCACCCGCGTTGATGCCCATGTAGAAGATGGTGAAGCCGGAGTCGCGGCGCTGATCGCCCGGTGCGTACAGTTTACCCACCATGGTCGAGATGTTGGGTTTGAAGAGCCCGTTGCCGGCGATGATGGTGGCGAGTCCGAGCTTGAAAATCTGCTCGTTGGGCATCGAGACCATGAACAACCCGGTGGCCATGATGATCGCGCCCAACAAGATTGAGCGCTGGTAGCCGAGGATGCGATCGGCCGCGTAGCCGCCGAAGATGGCGGCCGCGTACACGAGCGCGAGGTAGGCGCCGTAGATGCGGCTCGACGGCGCTTCGCCCGACGGATCGCCGCCGTGGAACTGCGCCACCATGTACAGCACCAGCGCCCATCGCATTCCATAGAACGCGAAGCGCTCCCAGAACTCGGACATGAACAGCATCCACAAGGGGCGCGGATGCCCGAGGACCTCTTTGAACGCGGGGAGTGCGCCCGTTCCGGGCGTCGAAGCGGCACCGCTCATGCGGTTTCTCCTTCCATGCAACGATACATGTGGGGGAGTTGCGATCGAACCGTCGGGGGAGTCTAACCGTTTGGCAAAGAAGGCGTCAAGCGAGCCCGGGCGTGTATCCACTCGGGGTGCGCGGCGAGCGCGTCGACGATGCGCTCGGGGAGACCGGGGTCATTATATAGCGACGTCCCCACTTGGATCGCGGTCGCCCCGGCGAGGAAGAACTTGCGGGCGTCGTCGATGGTGGTGATGCCACCGATGCCGACGATGGGGATCGACACCGCCTTCGCACACTCCCACACCTTCTGGAGCGCGATGGGGAGAATGGCGGGGCCGGAATAGCCCGCACTCCCGCGCGCGAAAACAGGTTTGCCGGAGCTCAAATCAAAATCAATCCCGACCAGGGTGTTGATGGCGGCGATGGCGTCGGCGCCGCCTTGCTCGGCCGCGCGCGCAACCGTGCCGACATCGGTGATGTTGGGCGTCACTTTCACCCACAGAGACTTCTTAGGGATGCGTTCTTTCACGATGCGCGAGATCGTCTCGACCAATTGCGGGTTGCGCCCCTGGTCGAGGGCTTCGCCTTTGACGTTGGGGCACGAGAGGTTCAACTCGAGTCCCGCGTAGCCCTCCATGGGCGCGAATCTCTCCGCGAGCCGGATGAACTCGTCCTCGGTCTCGGCCGCGACACTCACCATCACGCCGACGTCGGGACGCTGGTTCAGCTGCGGGAGCTTCTCGTTCACATAGCGATCGAGGCCGACGTTCTCCAAGCCGATCGAGTTCAACATGCCGTGCGGAAGCTCGTGAATGCGCGGCGGGAGATTCCCGGCGCGCGGCAGCATGGTGATGGTCTTCGTCACCACACCGCCCAGACGCGAGAGGTTGACGAGCGGCGAGTACTCCTCGGCATAGCCGCAAATCCCCGACGCGATGAACACCGGGTTCTTGAAGCGAACGGGACCGATTTGGACGGAGATGTCGTTCATGACCGTGGTACCTCGAGCGCGGGTGGCGTACAACGGGCGCCCACAAGCGAGGGACTACTAGTGCGCATGCGCGGTAGGCCCGAGCGCAGTGGGCTGTTGGACGACAGGACCCGCGCGAGGTTCATCATGGCACCGGCAGTGCATCCCACTGCAGCACACTCGCGTCGAAGACGGGCCCGTCGTGGCAGACGGTGCGGTATGGGCTGGCGCCGTCGAGCTTGGTGGGGACGACGCACGCGCGGCAGGCGCCCAGCGCGCAGCCCATTCGATTCTCGAGTGAGGCGTAGTGCGGGATGTTGAGTCTATCCGCGAGCTTCTGGACGGCCTT
>DASPGK010000162.1:0-8694 GCA_035620655.1 Candidatus Krumholzibacteriia bacterium | reverse complement strand
GATCGACCACGTCAATCATCTGCGCAAGGAAGGCATGCCGATGGAGCGGGCCATCCTGGAAGGCGGGCGCGAGCGGCTTCGACCCATCTTGATGACCGCGCTCACCACCATCCTCGGCCTCATTCCCATGGCCATCGGCGGTTCGCACATCGGCGAGGCGCAGTACTACCCGCTCGCGCGCGCGGTCATGGGCGGACTGGTGAGCTCGACCTTCCTCACCCTCCTGGTCCTGCCGACGTACTACATCCTCGGCGAGCGCGCGAAGGCGTGGTGGCTGGGCGTGTTGGCGCGTTCGCGGCCGGGAACGAGCTCGACCCGCGTGTTAGATTGATTACACACCCGGCCTGAATTCGGCTCCGCATCCCGCCTCGTTGTAGTCATCTTCCGCTGACGCTCCCCCGTCACCAATCGGCCTATTGGCCCCGGGAGCATTACCGTGTCCACTGGTTTCCGCCTGCTCGTGGCGGCGTGCGTGTCTCTCTCCGTGCTGCCGACCTGCTCCGAGCAGATCACGCCCTCGGCACCCGTGTTCTCGCTCTCCAGTTCGTCCTGCACCACCGACCTCGACTGCCCGCTGGGACAAGAATGTGTCGACGGGACGTGCGTCCCCCTGCGGCGCTCGATCTTTCCGCACGTGCAGACGGGCGTGGTCCTCTTGCGCGCGCCGGTCGGCGACGAGATCGAGTGGTGCGCGACGCACTACGACGTCATGATTGGAGCGGTCCGCCCGGACGAGATGCGCGCGCTCAATCCGAGCATGCGCTTCTTCGACTACACGCTCTCGCGCTACCACACGTTCGACAGCGGGACCAAGACCGCGGCCGAATGGGCCATCGCTCGCGGGTGGGACCCCGAGGACTTCTATCTCCATTACGAAGAGGACGTGTATGTCCCCACGTGGGAGGGGACGGTGATCGTGCCGGGCTTTCCGCCGGGGATGGTACCGGGCTGGAACCCGGGCGGCGGGGCCAACCCGGCCTCGGCGTCGCATCGCTCCCAATCCCGCGCGGTCGGATTCCGGTGGGGCAACCCCGCACTCCCGTACTTCGCCAACGTGTCTCATCCCGGTTACCGGTTGTACTTCTTGGCGCGCACGACGGGACTGGTGGACGGCAGCTGGTACTTCAACCAGCCGTTCGCGACCGGTCCTCTGGAGGGCGTCCTATGCGACGAGGCGGTGTATTACCCCGCCTTTGGAGAAGGCCTTCTCGATCGTACCGTCGAGTACTACGGGATTCCGTTGACCGACAATCACCCCTACGCCGTCGCCGTCGCGGGTTTTTATCCGGCGCTGGCCGCGGCCCTGCGGAACACGGTCGGCACCACGGTGGACGTGATGCCGAACTTCGGGCACGTGCTCTTCTTGAACTATCCCAACCCATCGGCCATGACCATCCAGACCACCACGCCGTGGATTCTGGGCGAGGTGTGGGTGACCTTCACCGGCCTCTCGTCGCCGACCAGCGGACCCAACCGGTGCATCACCTATGAGAACGACTACGTCAACGCCGTGCGCGACATCGTGGAGCAAACCCGCGCACGCGGCCGGCGCGTGCTCGGAGCGCGTGATCTATCGAACGGGACGTCGGGATCGGACCGCGGACGGGTCTTCACGCTGTCGCTTTTCTATCTGCTCTACAACCCCAACTCGTACTACGTCTACGAAACCGTGGACCAGTCGAGCGCCCACGTGTCAGCGTGGTCCTGGAACCCGCTGGTCGAGTTCGACGTCGGGCGGCCGGCCACCATCCCGCCGGGCGCGGTCGATTTCGAGGGACGGGCCAACACGAGGGAACACTGGGTCTTGGACTCGGGTCCCGACCCCTATCGCCCCGACCTCACGTATCGCGTCCTCGCGCGCCGCTTCACCAACGCCCTGGTGCTCGTGAAGATGCTCCCGATGGGCTCCGTCGACGACAGCCGAAGCGTCACGACGCACCCGCTGGACCGCGGCTATCGGGTCCTGCAGGCCGACGGCACGCTCGGGTTGTCGGTCACCGAGGCGCGCTTGCGCAATAACGAGGCGCTGATCTTGGTACCCGACGTGGCGACGGGGGTCGACTAGGGACGCGGCGCGGCGGACGATCGCGCGTCCTTGCCGAAGAGCGCGAACGTAATCGTCCCGATCACGCCGAACGCGAAGGCGGCGAGCAAATTGACTTCCGGGCCCACGTTCCACAAGTAGGCCCCGCCCAGGGCCGCCGCGGACACGACGACGTCCCGGATCAAGTAATACAAGCCGAACATCGCCGCTTTGTTGTGATCTGGCGCCAAGTCCATGATGAGAGACTTGCGCGTCGGTTCGCCGAACTCTTTCAAGCCTCGGACCGCGAACGCCACGACGAGCCACTCGAACGAGCGGCTGTACAGGAGCACGAGCGGGAACAGGGCGAAGAAGCCGAATGTGATCAGCACGTAGCGCTTCTTGTGGCCGCGATCGGCTAGGTGCGCGACCGGGATGTAGCAGAGCAACGCCACGACCGTCTCGATGGTCGACAGCACGCCGAACTGGACCGCCGTCACCGGATGGGGAATCGATTTCATGCACCACACGACCACGAAGGCGTAGGGAATCTGCTCGCAGAAACGCACCAGAATATCGGTGAAAAGGAGCCGCCGCATCTCCGGGCTCATGAGACGGAACATCCGGCGCGGGTCCTTCTCGACCAAGGGGAGCGCGAGACCGGCCGCGGCGCGCGCGCGGGGGCCATCGTCCGCGATCAGACGCCGCTGCAAGACGACCGCGAACAGGGCCAGCACGAAGGCCGCGATGAACGCGAGCCGCACGCCCTCGCGCTCGCCCCAGAGCGCGATGCACAACCCGCCCATCAGCGGCCCCAGCCCCTTCGGGATGCGCCGCATGATTGACACCATGCTCACCCCCATCGTGCGCTTGTCGGGTGGTAGAACCTTGTAGATCAAACTCAAGGTGGCGGGGGCGGAGATCGCGGACCACGAGATGAACAGTACGGCTCCCGCCAGCACGGCCTGCCAGGTGGGAATCAGGATCACGACCGCGAAACCCGCCATCGCCATCAGATTGAAAACGAGCAGTGCCTTGCGCGTGCCGATCCGGTCCGCCAGGTACCCGCCCGGGAACGAGTAGAGCGCGGAGAGGAAGTTGTCCATCGCCTGCAACACGCCGATGGACATGGCACTCCCCCCGACCGCGAGGAGATAGATGGGGAGAAATCGCTCCGCCATCTCCTCGCCCATGCCCACCAAGAGCACCATCGCGAACATGCCCACGGTGCTGCGCCGCAGGGCGAGAAACTGGGAGATGCGGGAGAGGCGGGCGTTCATGGGACGCGGGGGAGTCTAATGCACGCGGACCGGGAATTGTAAAGAGTTCGCATCGAACGGTCGGGCGTGCGGCTTCGGGGTGCGCGTTCTCGCCTCGGTATGTATAATCACCGAATGACCTCGTGCAGAGCGAGGCTCAACCAGGAGGGAATCATGTCCACCAAGACCATCGCCTTCGTGCACGGGAACTTCGTCAGCAAGCGATGCTGGGATCCGTTCGTTCAGCGCTTCGAGGCACGGGGATACAAGTGCGTGCCCATCGCGTATCCATTGCGCGATGACACCGTGGAATCGTTGCGCGGCAAGCACCCCGACCCTGCGCTCGCGCGCCTCACGCTGCCCGAGGTGATCGACCACCACGTGCGCACCATCCAGTCGCTGGACGAGAAGCCCATCATCATGGGGCACTCGTTCGGCGGTCTGCTCACGCAGCTCCTGATGCAGCGCGACGTTGGCGCCGCGGGCGTGGCCATCGACTCGGTCCCTCCCCAGGGTGTCCTCGGCACGCAGTGGTCGTTCGTGCGCTCGGTCTTCCCGGCCATCAACCCGATCAAGCGACACCAGCCGTACCTCATGCCGTTCGAACACTTCCAGTACACCTTCGTGAACAACATGCCGCCCGCCGCGCAGCGCGAGGCGTACGATCGCCACGTCGTCCCGGAGTCGCGCATGCTCGCGTCGGGCGGTCTCTCGTCGGCCGCGCACGTGGACTTCGCGCGGAAGCGCGCGCCCCTGCTCCTGATCGCGGGCAGCGCGGATCACATCATGCCGGCGGCGCTGAACCGCACGAACTACAAGCGCTATAAAGGGTCGGCCGGGGTCACCGACTTCAAGGAGTTCCCAGGGCACAGCCACTACAGCATCATCGCCGGCCCGGGTTTCGAAGAGGTGGCGGACTACGCGCTGGCGTGGGCCGAGCGCGCGGTGGCGAAGGGATAGCCCGCTGGCCACCCCGCGCCCGGTGCCCTATAATCGCCCCGTGGCAGCACCCATCATCGTCACCGGCGGAGCCGGGTTCATCGGCAGCAACCTCGTCGACGCGTTGAACGCACGCGGGCACGACGACGTGGTCGTGGTCGATCACGTCGAGGGCGATCCCGGGAAGCTTCGCAACCTCGAACGACTGCAAATCGGCGAATACCTCGACAAGCGCGAGTTTCGCGCGCGCGTGCGCGCGGGCAAAGCCCCCAAGGCCTCCGCGGTCTTCCACCTGGGCGCGTGCAGCTCGACCACCGAGACCGACGAAGGCTATCTTCGCGACAACAACACGGAGTACACGCGCGAGGTGTGCGAGTGGTCGCTCGCCGGCGGGGCGCGCTTCGTCTACGCGTCGAGTGCCGCCACCTACGGCGACGGTTCATTGGGATACTCCGACGAGGATGCGGTGACACCGACGTTAAAACCGCTCAATCTGTACGGCGCCTCGAAGCAGTGGTTCGACGAGTGGGCCTTGAGGAACGGCGTCTTGAAGCGGGTCGCGGGGATCAAGTATTTCAATGTCTACGGCCCGTACGAAGACCACAAGGGCGACATGCGCTCGTTGGTCAACAAGGCCTACGCGCAGGTGATGCGAGAGGGCGAGATCGCGCTCTTCAAGTCCTACCGGCCCGCGTTCAAGGACGGGGAGCAGCGGCGCGACTTCATTCACGTGGACGACGCCGTCGCGGTGACGCTATTCTTCCTCGATCGCCCGGAGGTCTCGGGGCTCTTCAACTGCGGCACGGGCAGCGCGCGGACGTGGGTCGACCTGGCGAAGGCGCTCTTTTCCGCCGTGGGGCTCCCGCCCCGCATCCGCTTCATCGATATGCCGGAGTCGATACGAGAGAAGTACCAGTACCACACCCAGGCCGACATGACGAAGCTGCGCGCGGCCGGCTATTCGGCGCCATTCTTGCAAGTCGAGGACGGCGTTCGCCGGTACGTTCAGGAGTACCTGCAACCCCAGTCGGCCCATTAGTCTTCCTATATAAATGAGCAGTCCCATCGCGCCCAAAGTTCGCGTCGGCTTGGTCGGCGCCGGCTACGTCGCAACGCACCACCTGCGCGCGTTGAACGCGCTGCCATTCGTCGAGGTGGTTGGCATCTGCGACCGCGACCGCACCCGCGCGGAGGCGCTGGCCAAGAAGTTCCGCGTGCGCGCGGTGTACACGGACCTCTCGTCGATGACCAGCGCCAAGCCGGACGTCATTCATATCCTCACGCCTCCCGAAAGCCACTGCTCGCTGTCGCTCGCCGCCATGGACATGGGCTGCCACGTCTTCGTCGAGAAGCCGATGGCGGAATCGGTCGAGGAATGCGACCGCATGATCGCGCACGCGCGCGAGAAGGGTGTGGTGCTCTCGATCAATCATTCGGACCGCTTCGACCCCGTGGTCTTGAAGGCGATCGCGGTTGCGCGCTCGGGCTCCATCGGCGACGTGCTCGCGGTTCATTCGATTCGAAGTTCGGACTACCCGACGTACGCGGGCGGACCCTTGCCACAGCCCTATCGGCAAGGGTCGTATCCCTTCCGCGATCTCGGCGTGCACAGCCTGTATCTCATCGAAAGCTTCGTGGGCCAGGTCCGCACCCTCGACGTCAACTTCTACGAATCGGGCCGCAACCCGATGCTGACCTTCGACGAGTGGCGCGCGTACGCGGAGTGCGAGCACGGCACCGGCTACGCGTACCTCTCGTGGAACACGCGGCCCATCCAGAGCGAATTGGAGATTCACGGCACGCGCGGGGTGATCAAGGTCGATCGCTTCCTGCAGGTGTGCGACGTCAACCGCGTGCTCCCGGGGCCGAAGCAGATCGGCAATATCCTCAACGGCGCGCGCAACGCGGCCCGCCGCGCGTTCGTCATTCCGTTGAACCTGCTCCGCTTCATGACCGGGTCGCTCAAGCCCTCGCCGGGGATCTATCGCTGCGTGCAGGACTTCCACCTGGCACTGCACAACGGCACGCCCGTGCCGGTGCCGGCGGAAGAAGGCCGGCGCATGGCGAAGTGGATCGATGTTGCGAGCCGCGACGCCGACCATCAAAAGGCGGTGCGACTCTCGCACGAGATGACCAAGCCGCTCGCTCGCTCGCGCGTCCTCGTCACCGGCGGCGGCGGTTTCCTGGGGCGCGCGCTGGTGGAGCGCCTGCGGGAGAGCGGCGAATCGGTGCGGCTGCTCTTGCGGCGCGCACCCGCGGGCGCCGGCGACGACGTCGTGGCGGGAAGCTTGGGACAACCCGAAGTGGTCGAGCGCGCGGTGCAGGGCGTCGAGGTCGTGTACCACGTGGGGGCTGCGATGAAGGGCGGCAAGGAAGAGTTCGAGCAGGGGACCGTGTGGGGAACGCGCAACGTGATCGACGCGTGCCTGCGCCACGGCGCCAAACTCGTCTACGTGAGCTCGATGAGTGTGGCCGACCACGCGGGGCATACCACCGGCGTCCCCGTGACCGAGTCGTCGCCGTACGAACCGCATCCCGACCGGCGCGGCGTATACACGCAGACCAAGTTTCGGGCCGAGCAGATGGTGCTGGAAGCGATTCGTGACAAGGGGCTGCGAGCCGTGATCGTGAGGCCCGGGCAGATTTTCGGCCCGGGCGCCGAGCACGTCACCCCCAACGGTGTCATCGGCATCGCGGGACGCTGGATCGTCGCGGGCAAGGGCGACCGCAACCTGCCGCTCGTCTATCGCGACGACGTGGTGGACGCACTGTTGGCGAGCGAGAGCTCTCCGCGTGCGCTGGGTCACGTGGTAAATGTGGTCGACCCGACCCCGATCACGCAGAACGACTATCTCGCATACGCGGGCCGCGCGCAGTCCCTGCGCGTGCACCGCGTGCCGGTGTGGGCCCTCATGGTGCTGGGATGGAAGATCGAGATCCTCGGCAAGCTCATGAAGCGCGATGTGCCGCTAACGCGCTACAAGATCCGCTCGCTCGAGCCGCTGTGGCCGTTCGATGTGACCAAGGCGCGCGACGTGCTCGGATGGTCGCCGCGCGTGGGTACCATGGACGGATTGAAGCGAACCTTCGGGGATCGAGTCTAGCGCCGCGCCGGGCGCGGACCACACCACACATCGTCGCAGCGTGGGTACCCGGGTCAAGACCGGACTCATTGTTCCGGCCCCGCGCCGGCGCGGCCATATCAGTATACAGGGCGTACGGACGCCATTTCCACCCTAGAAGCCGAACGACGCCTGGATGGCGGGAATCAGGTCCCAGTCGCCTTCGAAGCGCGTCATCTGGGCCACCGCCTTGACCACCAGGTCGCGCGAGACGTGGTAGCCCACGCCCGACTCGACGCGGTACACGTTCTCGTCCCAGGTCATCGTGTTGCCCGCGCTGTCCTGGACCTCTCCGAAGCGAAGCGCGTCCCAGCGCAGGCACAGGTCCCACGCCGCCGCCATCGAGAACACCGTTTGAACGTAGAGCGACTGGTTGCTCAAGCCGTCGTTGCGGATGGGCGTGTCGTAGTGGTTGTAGAAGTACTCGCTCATGAACCAGAACTTCCCCACCTTCCAATCGACGCTCCCGCCGTACAGATTCTGGTAGTAGTCGTTGACGGTCTTGCCCAACGGCAGGTAGGGCGCCACCGCGCGGTCCAAATACGCGCCGTGCGCGTACGATCCCCATACCTTGAACCCCGGCGTGAACGCGAAGCCGAACTTGGCGTGGGTCGCGATGTTGTCGTTGAAGTCCGTGCCCTGCACGGCGGCCGACGGCGCTCCCAGCGTGATACCGAGCGAGAACTCCAGCTTCCCGAGCGTGCCCAGCGTGTACGCGCCGTAGTTCCAGCAATTGTCGTACAGGATCGGCATGGAGGCGTAGCGATAGCCGCGCGTGCCGTTGGAGTCGGCGTAGGAGACGCCGTATTCCTGCCCCCGCCCGCGCTGCGAGAGGAGGTCGTCGATGTCGTTGGGCATCATCGTGTAGGGGAGGCTCGACTTCCAGTACTGCATGAGCGGGATCCCCATCAGCGGGTTCTTGTTCGAATAGGTGTGGCTGGCCCAGATGCCGTCGTGCACCGGGATGAGCCCTGCTTCGATGAAGACGTTGCGCTCCTCGTGAATGCGCTGCATGACGTAACCGCCGTAGAAGCGGAACTCGTTGTAGCTCTCCGGCGAGATCAAGAACTGGAGGAAGACGGAGGTGTTGCCGCGCTTGCCGTCGACGAACAGGCGCGAGCGCAGCGCGTCGAAGTTGCCGTCGTTGGTGTTGTTGGTGTTGAGATAGCGATAGTCGCCGACATCGGACGCGACCAGGTCGACCAGCCCGCGCACCTGGATGGTGTTGGCGGTCTGCGCGCGCGCGCTCACGGCGATGCCGATCAGCGCGAGCGCCAGGAGCGTGGCGATGGCGATCGAGCGCCCCGCGGTCGAGGGAACCAGATGGATCGAGTGCATCGAGCGTCTCATA
>DASPGK010000161.1:0-2664 GCA_035620655.1 Candidatus Krumholzibacteriia bacterium | reverse complement strand
GTCCGATCGCGCCGGTGACCGCGATCGACGCCGCGGTGCGCACCAGGTTGGGGCCGGTCACGACCACGTCGATAGCGCCGGCGGTCGGCGCGGTGAAGAACATCGTGACGATACCGCCCGCGTCCGTCTCGCCGACGCGGTAGTCTTCGCCTTCCTTGCGCAGGCACACGAGGGCGCCCGGCACCGGCTGGCCGTCGACGGTCACGCCGACTTGGATGGCGCTATCGCCGGCGGGGACGCTGTCGGGCAGCGCGACCTGGGGCACGCGCGCGCGCGCGGTCCATATCGCCTGCTCGGGGTCGCCGAGCAGCGTGTAAATGTAGTGCGTCCACAAATCGACGTTGTCGCCGAGCACCGCGAGCGAGGTGCGCGGAAGCCGCGAGGCCGCGAACGTATCACCCAGACGCACGACGTCGTCCCGGTACAGCGCGCGCGCGTAGTTGTCGAGGTAGACCGCGGCTACTTGCGCGAACGCGCTGTTCACGGCACCGACGATCGAGACCGCGCCGCCCTCGGGGTTGCGCAGCAGGTGCTCGCCCAGGCAGTCGTAGTCGAACGCGGCCGCGGTGCAGTTGAGCATGTAGAGATTGAAAAAGCGATTCGGGTGCTGAAGCACGTCGGCGTCGGGGATGGCGATGTTGTCGTCGGCACAGTGCATGTTGAACCGAAAACCGTGGCCGACGTGGAACACCTGGTTGAATCCGGCCTCGAGCGAGTCGATGGCGAGCGCGCGCGACTCCTGCACGGAGCCGGGGTAGATCCAAGGGGTTTCGTACATGCGCACGGTACGCCGCTCGGGGGAGTTCACATACAGGACGTAGGGGACGTCGGTCACATCGCCGCCGTTGAGCAGGATTTCTCCCGACGTCCACGGCGACGGGAACAGCACCTCGGACAGCATGAGCACCTTGTCGGTGAACTCGGCGTCGAGGGGCGTCTCATAGCCGATGATCTTGCCGACTACGACGTCGGCGTCTTCGGGGTCCGAAACCGGCAGGCGCCCGACGGACAACTCCGGATACAAATCGGGGGCATCGGCCGGCTGCTCGCCGAAGCGCGTGTCGCCGTCGGCGTTGTAAGTCCCGTCCAGGCACGCGAAGTAGATGTCGCCCGGGATCGAGGTGCCGCCGTAGTGGTACGCGCTGTACAGGTAGCGCGGAGGGATTTCGGGCGTGTCGCCGGCCAAGAGCACGTAGCGGATGCCCCAGCTCGCGTAGGCATCCTGCAGGAAGAAGCGAATCGTCTCGGGCAGGTCGGAGCCGTTGCGCGAGTTGGCCGTGATCCAATCGACGGTGCGAACTACGGTGGCGACACCCTTGGCCGTCTTCCAATCGGCGAGCACTTGGAACGCAGGGGCCAGCGCCGCGGTGGTGACGATCAGATAGTCGACCGGGCTCCCGTCTTCGGACGGGAGGCTGGAGGGAGCGAACGCACCCGCGTGGCGGTCGGTTCGCGGCGACGAGTACGTCGACATCGCCTCCGGGTTCTCGACCCGTGCCCGCACGCGCGAGGTGACCTCGGCGGCCGTGCGCGGGGTTGCGCGCACCGCGCGCGTCGTAGCTTCGTTCTCAGCACCGGGGGTGAGCTCGATGCGCACCTCGACGTCCGTGTGGAGCGAAACGGCCCCCCCGCCGACGCGCACGGGAAACACGGCGAAGCTCGCGATCGAGTAGCCGTGCCACGTCCCGGTGCCGAGGTAGCGAACCAACTCCGAGGGATAGATGTCGCCGCCGTTCTCGGGCGCGACCGGCGCTTCGGCCGGCGCAAGGGTGGATCGCGGCGCATCGGGCTGCGGCTCCAGGGGTGCAACCAGCGCGGGAACGACGTCGCGCACAATCGTCTCGGTCGCGCGCGCCGTCGCGGTCACACCGCTCACCCGCTCACCGCGCGGGATCAGCACTTCGACGACGCGGAACGGGACGGCGGGCTTACCCGCGTCCTCCAAGGGAACGAGCGAAGTCGGAGCGGAGGGATGCGCGGTGACGACCGCCCCGAGGGGTGACGGGGTGACCACGACGTCGCTCGCCGCGGTGCGGACCCGGACC
Source organism: Candidatus Krumholzibacteriia bacterium (assembly GCA_035620655.1). Taxonomy (GTDB): domain Bacteria; phylum Krumholzibacteriota; class Krumholzibacteriia; order WVZY01; family JAKEHA01; genus JAKEHA01. The sequence continues at coordinate 619 of DASPGK010000161.1, read as the reverse complement.
TCGAGGTGGTTCCGGTCGGCGCGACCGTCGATCAAGAGCGCCGTGAGGGTAACCCCCAGCGCGACCGTGAGCAGGGGAAGTTTGCGCATGGCGTCCAGCACGAGATGCGCGAGTAACTGTAAGGGATTTACAAGGTTGTGTCAACGGCGGCGATCGGGGGGCGAGGAGGGCTGGCGGCCACCCACGGCCGCCGGCCCATCCTCAATAGGGGACGCTAGTTCGCGTACTTCACGCTGCAGCCGTAGGAGGCCGTCGACTTGACGTCGACCGGCTTGCCCGCCATGGCCGTAGTCAAGGATGCAGTGACGTAGTTGTTCGCCCCCGCGAGGTCGTCCGGGTTGGGGGACGGCTTGTCGTCGATGGCGCCGGCGTAAATCAGCACGCCATCGGGGTTGATGACGAACATGTGCGGCGTCGTCTTGGCACCGTACATCTTACCGACCTTGCCGTCGACGTCGCGCAGGTAAGCGGTCGACGCGAGCTTCTTCTCCGAGACCATTCCCTTGAGGGCGTCGGAGTCATAGTAGCCCTGCTTGCCTTCAGCCGACGAGCAGATGGTGAGCCACACCACGCCCTGCTCGGTGTACTGCTTCTGCAATTCCTGCATTCTCCCCGCGCC
>DASPGK010000160.1:0-4688 GCA_035620655.1 Candidatus Krumholzibacteriia bacterium | reverse complement strand
GTGGTGATGACCTGGTCGCCTTCGCCCACCCCGGACGCCACCATCGCCAGGTGCAGCGCCGCCGTGCACGAATACAAGGCGGCTGCGTGCGGCGCGCCCTTGTAGGCCTTGAAGTCCTCTTCGAAGCGCGCGACCTTGGGGCCGGTGCCGAGCCACCCGCTCTTGATGGAGTGGACGACTTCGTCGATCTCGGCTTGTTCGATCTGCGGCGCCCCGAAGACGAGAAAGCGGTCCTTGGTGCGAACTGGCGAACGGACGGGATTACTCATAGAAGGAGCAAGACTATCACGCGGCGTGTAGCCGCGCAATCGCTCACAAGCGCACGAGCCGGAGGATGCGCTGCACTCGCGGTCGCGCGCGCCACCACAGGAGCCCCAGGTAGACCGCGCCCGCGACCGGCAGCATGACGACCAGCTCGACGAGGTCGCTCGGCCATGCAATCACACGGCGGGCGAGGATGCACACCGCCGCGGCCACCGAGGCGGCGGCCAAGAACGGCGTGAGACGCGAAACGAACTCTCCCCAACCCATTCCGACCACGAGCCAGCGCACGTACGCCTGGGCCGGGAACATGACCGCGACCACCACCACGACCAGCGCCCACGCGATCCCGACCACACCCCAGCGCGCCCCCACGAACACGCTGACGATGACGAGCGTGGTACGCACGACGTTGATCCAGAACCCGATGTCGGCGCGCCCGCACGCCAAGAGGAGCGTGCCGACCGGGCTCGTGATCGCGAAGGCCATGCCCGCGATCCAAAGGATCTGCAGCAGCGCGACGGTCGTTTCGTAGCGCGGGCCCAGCTGGACGCCGACCAGGGGCTCGGCCAGCGCGAACATGGCAAGGTGGAGCGGAATCATGATCGCGGCGATGGCCTCGATCAATTCGAGGTAGCCCTTGCGCAGGCGGTCGCGGTCGTGCTGCACCGCGGAGAAAACCGGGAACGCGACGCGGGTGAACAGCGAGTTGATGATCTGGTGCGGCCGCGAGATGAATCGATAGGCCAGCTCGTAGTAGCCGAGCGGTCCGGTGCCGAGCAGGTACCCGATCACGAGCTTGTCGAGGTGCTGGGCCGCCAGGTTCACGGTCTTCTCCCCCATCTGGTACGCGCCGAAGTGCAGGAAGCGACCGCACTCGCGGGGAACGAAGTGCAGCATCGGGCGCCACCGCGCCCAGCCGATGGCCGCGAGGCCCAGCGAACGCAGCACGCTGGAGAGGACGGACGACCACACCAGCGACCACACGCCGAAGCCGCGCACGGCGAGCACAATTCCCACCACCGCGCCCGCCACCAGCGACGCGATCTCGACCACGGACAGACGCCCGAAGTGCAGATCGCGCTCGAACAGAACCTGGAATTGCTGGCCCAGCGGACCGACGATGAACACGGAGGCGGCCACGCGCAGCACCGGCTCCAGCGTGGGCTGGTGGTAGAAGCGCGCCACCAAGGGCGCCGCGAACCACATCGCGACGAACACCACGAGGCCACCCAGGACGTTGAGCCAGTACAGGCTCGACAGTTCCTCGCGCTTGGCGTCGCGGTAGTGAATGATCGCGTTGCTGACACCGGCGTCGCTGAAGGTGACCGCGAAGGCCATCGCGACGTTGGCGATCGCCATAACGCCGAAGTCTTCGACCCGCAGCAAGCGCGCGAGGATCGCGAGCTGGAGGAACTGCAGGCCGACGCGCACCCCGGTGGCGGCGGCGGTCCAACGAGCCCCCGACGTCGCGCGTCGGCGCAGGTGCTTGATGTCGACGTCCTGGGACACGGACTCGTTTCACCTCCCCGCGTCGTCGTAGAACGGCGCGAAGCGGGCCATGAGCGGGCTGTCACCGCACACGCGCTCGACCGACGCCAGCAACTCGGGCGAGACCTTCGACACCCAATCGCGATAGTAGGTGGCCGAGACGCGGTTGGTGTCCAGCACCGTCCGGCGGTCGGTGCGCGAGGTGGACGACGCGCGCACGTAGGCGTCGGTCGATGCGGACATCGCGAGCCCGGACCAGGCGAACATCGCCGTCACGCGCGCGAGGGGGTCGGTAGCGAGATCTTCGTAGACCAAGGGGAGCGCGCGCGCCGGCAGGGCCGTCAGCTGCCGCTCGAGCTCTTCGTTGGCCACGCGCCAATACGCGCAGAGCGCGTCCAGACGGTGTCCAGGCCGCACGCGCACGAGCACCGGCTGGTAGCGCGCGAGGGGCTCCTGCGCGCGTATCTCGGGCACGAAGCGGTCGATGTGGGCCGCGATCTCGATCAATCGCCCCTGCTTCAACTGATGGTCCATCGAGCTCACTACCGCGGCCGGGTGGCGTACCACGTGGATAAAGCGCGCGTCCGGGAGCGCGTCGGCCAGGAAGGTCGCCTTGAAGTACAGGCGCACATCCTTGATGGCGGCGACTTCGATCTCTCCCTTTTCGAAATACGCGACCGGTTTCTGACCGAGGCGGTTCAAGTGCAGCAAGTTGAATTGCGCGGCGAAACGCAGCGGCGTCAAATGAAGGCGCCGGTACGCCGTTTCCAGCTTGGCCATGAGCCGCGCCTCGAGCTCGAATTGGCGTCGCGTGGCGTGCACCGGGTCGAAGAGCCTCGAGCGGTACGAGACCAGGCGCGGGAGGTCGGCCCGAAGCCGCCCGGCCAGCGCGGGCGCGGGGGGCGCCAGCCACTGGAACTCGCCGGGAAAATACGGAAACAACCGATAGGCCGGTGCAAAGGGCTCGTAGAAGTGCAGACACGCGGGGTGCGAATCGAAGATGTTGGCGAGCCAGGTCGTGCCCGAGCGCTGCGTTCCCAACAGGAAAACCAGCGGGCGACCCATTACGCCTTTCTCGCCAGGACGACGTAGTTGCTCGCCATGCGCCGGTTGCGATCGAGCGGTGCCGCAGCCACCGCGGCCGCCTGCAAAAGCCACACGATCGGTCGCGTGAGCGGACGCATGCCGCCCGAAACGAAATAGAGCCAGTACGCGCGCGCCTGCAAGAGCGCGCCGAAGCTCCCGTTGGTGGCGCGTACGGCGGCGACGCGAAACCCCGCGCGCTCGAGGAGCAGGCGCAGGCCGTACTCGGTGAAACGCCAGTAGTCGTGCGGCTCGTCGTGGAGGTGCCACGTAAACGGCGACGAGAGCAGGAGCGAGCCGCCGGGCACGAGCACGCGGTGCGCCTCGGCCAGCAGTATCGCGGGGTCGGGAACGTGCTCGATGACCTCGGTGCACAACACCGCGTCCGCACTCGCGGTGCGAAACGGAAGTGCTCCGGCGTCGCCCACGACGTCCGGGTGGCTCGCGCTGTCGGGGCGACCGGGCGCATCGAAGCCGACGTAACGAGCGAAACCCGAGAGCATGGCGCGGTAGGGCGACTCGCCGCAGCCCACGTCGATCACGAGCGATCCCGACAGCCCCCGCGCGAGCTGCTCGATGTTACGCGCGAGCAAGCCGTTCGCGTACCAATTGTACCAGGTCGAATGGGCGGCGCGCGCCATCACGTCACCATCCCCGTCGCGTGCCCCGCGCCGATCTCACGATAGATCGCGGCCAGGCGCTCACCCTGGCGGCGCGCGTCGAACTCGGCTTCGATGTGGGCGCGGGCCGCCGCGCCCATGGCCCTCCACAGCGACGGATTCGCGACCAGCCAGCGCAGGTGCGCCGCGAGCGCGTCGATATCGTGCTCGGGGGCGAGCAAGCCGGTCTTGCCGTGGATTACCACACCGGGAATATCGCAGTGCGTCGTGCTCACGACCATGAGACCCGCCGCGCTCATCTCGATCAGCGACACCGGCGCGCCGCCTTCGGTGTCGCCGTCGGAGGCGGTGACACTCGGGCTCAAGAACACGTGGTGGCGACTCGCTTCGTCCATGACGACGCGATGGGGCTGGTAGCCGAGCAGGCGCGTGCGCTCGGCCAGGCCGTTGCGCGCGAGGGCCTCGAGGATCTTCTTCTTCTCGAGGACCGTGCTAGGCAGGCCGTGCGCGTCGCCGATGATCGTGATCTCGACCGCGACCTCGTTCCCGACCCGACCCAGCGCATCGATCGCGTCCGGGAAGCCTTTCTTCTCGCGAAACGACCCCGAGAGCAGGACGCGCAGCGGCTGCCCCGGCTCCCACGCAAGCGGCGCGAAGGGAATCGCCGCGAGGTCCACGCCCAGATGGTGAATGCGGAGCTTCTCCTTTGGGCAACCTAGATCCACAATCGCCTGCCCCATGAACGGCCCCTCGCACAAGACCGCGTCGACCTGCGCGAACATTTCCTGGTAGCGACCGAACCAGCGCGGATCCGACTGCGGATAGTGGCGCACGTCGACGCCGTAGAAGGTAACGGCGTGGGCCGCGCCCAAGCGCCGCGCCACCGCGAGGTCGCGCCACCCCACGACTCCGAAGTGCGAGTGCACCACGCGCGCGCCCGCCCGTCGACCGGCGTCGAGGGTGAACGAGAGATGGTGGCGAACTCCCAGCCTGCGCAGAGCACGGTCCCGAATCTGGGACACGGTGGGCGCGTCCTTCAAGCAGCGAATGCGAGGGAATGGAAACTGGTCGAGGTGCGCGGTGCGCTCGCACGCGATGGTCGACTCTATACCGGGCGGCAGAAAGCGGACCTGCGTGTAGAGCCACGTCGCCGTCTGGGGGAGCCAGGTCTGGACGGACTGGAGGACGGAAAGCGGCGCGGATCCGTCGCCGGCGCGGTTCACCGGCGGGGTT
>DASPGK010000159.1:0-2565 GCA_035620655.1 Candidatus Krumholzibacteriia bacterium | reverse complement strand
GATCGTGGTGCGCGTGTCCGCGCGCGAAAAGCCCGCCAGCACCAGGAATCCGCGGCCGATCCCGGCCACCTCGCGACCATCGACGCGCACACTCGCTTCGGCCACACGCTGCACGACCGCGCGCACGTCACTCCGCCTGCCCGCGTGCGGCCGCACTCGCCGCGCGCGCGTGTTCCGTCCCCGCCTCCATGAGATCGACCAGACGCAGGTCCGGATACACCGAACCCTGGTAGGTGTTCTTGCGCACGCGCACCGCGAGGTCGATCGCGCGACCGTGCAAGTCGTCGGGCGATTGCGGGCGGTCCCACCCGAACGCGATGGCCGACGCGCGCGCGCCGCTCGCGTCGTGGAAGAAGAGCTTCAGGTGCCCGTCGCCGACCAGTGACGTCTCGCGCGCGACTTGGACGTCGCGGATGAGCCATACCGGCTCTTCGTTGCCGGCGCCGAAGGGCTCGCAGCGCGCGAGGAAACCCAGCAGATCCAGATTGACCTCGTCGATGGAAAGCGACGCGTCGATGAAGAGCGGCAATCCTCGCTCCGGCTGCACGACGTCGTGCAGGCGCTCGGCGAAGCCGGCCGAGAAACGCGGCAGGTGCTGGGGCTCCATCGTGAGCCCGACCGCCTGCGCGTGTCCGCCGTAGCGAACGAAGTGCTCGCGAAACTGATCGAGCTGCGCTTTCAAGTCCACGCCCGGGATGCTCCGGCCCGACCCCTTGAGCAACCCGCCGCTCGAGCCCATCAAGATGGTCGGGCGCCCGAACTGCTCGGCCAGGCGCGCGGCCGCGATGCCCAGAACGCCTTCGTCCCACCCGTCGTTCGCGAGCACGAAGCCCCCGCGCGTGTCGCGGTCGTGCATGTCCGTGATCACCGCGGTGGCCTCGTCCTGGACGCGCTGCGTCAATTCGCGGCGGCGTTCGTTCTCCGCTTCCAAGATCCCCGCCAACTGAAACGCGCGATCCTTGGCGTCGACGCACAGAATCTCGAGCGCCGGCTTGGGTCGCGACACGCGCCCGGGCGCATTCAACCGCGGTGCGAACGCGAACGACAGGTGCCGCGTGGTGATGGCACCCGCGGACAGCCGCGAGAAGTTGCGAAGCGCTTCGACCCCCGCGCGCGGGGAGCGGTTCATGCGATCCAATCCCACGCGCGTGAAGTAACGGTTCTCGCCGATCAAGGGTGCCACGTCGGCGACGGTCGCGAGCGCCACCAAGTCGACCAGCGACTCCGTGCTCTCGGCGCCGCGAATCCCGCTCGCTTCCAGCGCCTGCACCAGCTTGAACGCGACCCCGGTCCCGCACAGCAACGGAAACGGATAGCTCTCGCCGGGGCGCATCGGGTTCAGGAGCACGCCGGCGACGTCGCCGTCGACGGGCAAGAGATGGTGATCGCACACGATGACGGGGATGCCGGCGCTCTCCAGGCGGCGCAGCCGCGCCGCGTCGGACGTCCCGCAGTCGACCGCGATGAAGAGTCCGACCTTCTGCTCGAGCGCCCATTCGATGGCGCGCTCGGCGATCCCATAGCCGTCCTTGCGCCGGTCCGGGACGAAGCGGTGAATCGGCGAGTCGCCGCGGTTCAAGTAGCGAAACAGGAGCGCGGCGCCCGAGATGCCGTCGACGTCGTAGTCGCCGTGGACGAGGATGGGCGCTTTCGCGCGCAGCGTCGCGTCGATCAACGCGACCGCTTCGCGCATGCGCTCGAAGAGGAAGGGGTCGTGGGTGTCGACGCGCGAGGGATCGAGGAACGCGCGCACTTGGGTCGGGTCGGTGAACGCGCGCGACGCGAACAGGCGCGCCGCCGCGGGCGGGAGGTCGAGTGAGCGCGCGAGCTCGCGCGCAGCCGCGTCGTCGCCCCCCTCCTTCACCACCCAGCGGTACTTGTTCATGCGTCGATTGTAGAACGGGACCGAGCGGGACGTAAGCCGAGTTCTGTTCCCCCGAAGGAGGACGATCATTTATCTGGGATGCCCGTTACCGGACACCTCGAGCAACCAACCCGAGAGTCGTGGCGAGGCGGAGCGCCTCTGCTCTCCTATTTGGTCTTGCACCGGATGGGGTTTACCCGGACGGCCCGCGTCGCCGCGAGCCCGGTGAGCTCTTACCTCACCTTTTCACCCTTGCCGTCCCGGGTTGCCCCGAGCTTGGGCGGTATGTTTTCTGTGGCACTGTCCCTGGAATCGCTTCCGCTGGGCGTTACCCAGCATCCTGCTCCGCGGTGCTCGGACTTTCCTCGGTACGGTTCAAGACCGCCCGCGACCGTCTCGCCCGCTCGGTTCCCAACCGCATTATATGAATCCCGAACGGGTTAGTCGAGTTCCTTCCCATCCAGAGCGGCGTTGACGAGCTTGTCGGTGGATTTGTTCTTCTCGCGCGGTACGTGCTCGACCTCGACCGAGTCGAATTCCCTCATGAGTTCGTGCACGCGTGCGTGGAGGCGTTGCAGCTCGGGGTGTTTGACCTTATAGCTCCCGTCGACCTGGCGCACGACGAGCTCGCTGTCCAGGCACAGCATCACGTGGCGCGCGCCGAGCTCGCGGCACAGTCCCAGGGCGAGCAGGACGGCCTC
>DASPGK010000158.1:0-8715 GCA_035620655.1 Candidatus Krumholzibacteriia bacterium | reverse complement strand
AGAGAGTCAGGTTCCTGCACGTGGTGGTTGGTCTCATCGCCCACTCCTTGATTGACCGAAAACGACAAACGACGCCGAAGAGGTCCTTCGCGCGTCCGATTGCCCCTCGGGTCGGGTCATGTTACCCGTTGATTGACAGTGGTTTATCGGTCTCATATCAGCAAATATCGTACCCCGCGTCGACCGACCGTCGGCCGGCGAGGTAAGGGCGATCACACCCGCCTCCACGATGGGCGTCCAAAACGCGCCACCGCGTAAGCGTAGAACGACTTCGGCATCGGCGGCAAAGAGTTTCGCCCCGCGCCGACGCAACGGCGTCGTCGTTGCGACCCGCGCTCGAGATCCGACCACCCCCGCGTCCTTCGTGCGCATTGCGGTGGGACCGGCCGCAGCCTGCACCTTGCCTCAGTCGTTGCGGACACCCGGTACGTGGGCAGCCACGCGCGCCGAGATGGACTCCACTTTCGACTCCCACGATTCCCTCTCCATGGCGCGCACGCGCTCCGCGGCGCGCTGGGGCGAATCCTCGGCCAGCGCGCGGTCGATGGCCGCTAGGTAGCCCGCGTAGTCGTCGGCGACGTACGCGAGACCGTCGAGCTTCTTGACCTCGTCGATCGCCACCGAGACCACCGGCTTGCCGCCGGCCAGGTACTCTTTGAGCTTCAGGGGGCTGGAGTGCAGGATGACGTCGTTCAGCTTGAATGGTATATGGCATACGTCGAAGGCGCGCAAGAACGACGGAATCTCTTCGTAAGATTTCTTACCGAGGAAGAAGACGTTCGGCACCTTCGCAAAGCGCGCGATGTCGCGGGCCACGCGCCCCACCATCACGAACGAGTAGTTCGGTCGCGCGCGCGCCAGGTACTCGAGGAGATCGAAGTCGATCCAGTCCTCGATCAAGCCGAAGAAGCCGACCACCGGTCGTGCGATGCCCTCCAGCTCGCGCGGCCGATCCAGCTGCTCATTATAGGCACGCGCGAAGTGCGCCGTCTCGACGCCGTGCGGGCTGAAGTAGGTGTGCGGGTTCGCGCGTCCCTTGCTGGTCACCAGCTGTTCCGAGATGGCGAACACGACGTCGGCCTTCCCCAGCACGAGCGCTTCCATGGCGCGAATCCGGTCGGGGTCGACGCCGGGCATGGCGGAGTACTCGTCGACCACGTAGTAAACCACGCCTTTGTGCGGCACCGTGTCGACGATGGTGCTGTAATGCGGCAGGATGATCCACAGGATGGGGCGCTCGAAACCGACCTTGTGGCACGCGCGCCGGATGGACGCGCCCAGGGCCACGCGATTGACGCGGCGCGCCAACGCCGAGCCGTGGAACGGCACGATCAGCGGCGAGTACACGTGCACGTTGTCCGCGACTCGAACCGGGTCGGCCCATGCCTTCTTGAGCTTGGACACGATCTTGGCCAGGTCGCGCTTGGACGCGGTGGGAGCGCGCTGGCCCGCCGCCTCGACGTAGAGCAGGCGGTTGTGGCGGGCCAGCAGGCGCGCGATCTGGTGGCTGCTGGTTCGATTGTCGGCGAACCAATCGTTGCCGATGTAGACGATGTCTTGATTGCGCAGCATCTTCCGTCCTAGCGATGCCCGTGTCCGCGACGCGCGAGCGCCCGCCGGTACGCGTCCTCGTACGCCGCCACCATTGCCTCGACGCTGAAGCGCGATTGCGCGCGCGCGCGGCCCTTTGCCCCCATGGCGCGCGCCGCCTCGCGGTGGTCCGACATCCACTGCATCGCGTCTCGCAGCCGGTCGGAATCGCGCGCCGGCACCAAGCGACCCGTCTCGCCGTCGACCACGACCTCGGCGTTGCCGCCCACGCGTGTGGCGACCACCGGCAGTTCGGCCGCCATGGCCTCGAGCAGCGTCATCGCCAACCCTTCCGTGTAGGACGACAGCACGAAGCAATCGAACGCGCCCGCGATCGCGGCCACGTCATCGCGCGCGCCGACCATATGGATACGTTGCTCCATCTTCAGTTCGCGCACGAGTTCCCCCAGCGACCCGCGCAGTTCGCCGTCCCCCACCACGACCAAGCGCGCGTTCGCGTCGGACGTCGTGAGCGCGGCGAAGGCGCGGAACAGGTTGGCGTGGTCCTTGGCCGCCGAGAGGCGCGCCACGATCGCGAACACGAACGCGTCTTCCGGCAGCCCGAGCGAACGGCGCACGCGTGCGCGTGCCTCACCCTCGATGCGGCGATAGGCAGCGGTGTCGACGCCGTTCCAGATCGTGCGCACGCGGGCCGGGTCCACGCCGGCGGTCTCGGTCGCGATACGCCGCGCGTCTTCGGACACGGTGACGAATTCGTCGACCAGCCCGAGGCGCGCCAGCCGCACCGGTTGGCGCGCGCCCGATGTCTTCATACCGTGCGCGGTGTACACCACCGCGGCGCCCGACATGCGCGCCGCCAAGGCGCCGTAGACCAAGGGGGCGGCGTTGTGACAATGGACGACGCCGACGCGCTGGGCGCGGAATGCGCGCGCGAGTCCCAGCACCGTGCCCGGCCGAAAACCCGAGCCTTGGGCGAGCACCGACACCCCGACGCCCGCGTCGCGCGCCTGCTCGACCAGGGGTCCGCCCGCACCCAGACACACGATGGCGGTGCGATAACGCTCGCGGTGGGCGTGGGTCGCCAGATTGAGGACGACCCGCTCGAGTCCCCCGATCGCGAGATTCTGAACCACGTGCACGAGGGGCACGGGCGAGTCGGAATCGCGAGGCTCCACCACGCGTCATCCCTTCGACGCGGCGCGCAGGTACGCGAAGCTCTTCGTGAGGCCTTCGCGCGTTCCCACCCGGGGCGTCCACCCGATGCATTTGAGCTTGGTGTTGTCGAAGCGCGTACCCTTCCACAACGTGGCGGTCTTATAGCGCGTGAACACGGCCGGTAGCTGGCCGCGCGAGTGGCGGTGGTACCATTCCACGCCCCGCGAGACGCAGAGCATCCCGGCATAGGGAATGCGCACCGAGCGCACGCGCGTCACCTCGCGCCGGTACCGGCGCAGGTACGCGCGCGAGGTCGGCAGGTCGTCGTCGACCACGTTGAACGCGTGCCCCACCGCGTCCGGGTTCTCCGACACGGTCACGATCGCGTCCGCGCAGTTTTCGACATGGGTCAGGGGAATGCGATTGCCTCCTCCCAAATGGAGAAAGAGACCGAACAGATTCAGCCCGACGCGCGCCGACATGGGCGGCCCGCCGGGGCCGTAGATGACGCCGGGCCGAATCACGATCAGACGATGCCCCGCGTGCGCGCAACGGTCGCGAAACAGCTTTTCTTGGCGCCACTTGGCGTGCGAATACACGTCGCGCCGCTCCGGGTGCGGCTCGAGCGGTGTGGTCTCGTCGACGACGGCGCCGCGCGCGAGGTTCGCGGTCCCGTACACGCCCATCGAACTCACGACCACGATGGTGACCGGACGGCCGGCGAGCGCATCGAGCACGTTGTTCGACGCCACCACCGTGTTCATGAAAATGTCGGCGGGCGAGCCCTTGAGGGACGCAGCCAGGTGATACAGGACATCGATGCCGTCGACCGCACGCGCGACGTCGGCGCGCGAGAGCAGGTTGCCGGTCACGACCTCGAGTCGCGCGCCGGGGTGAGCGGCGGCTTTCTCGCGCAAGCGCTCCGCCTGCGCCGCCGAGCGCACCACGCAGCGGAGATCTGCGTTCGGGAGCGCCAGCAGCCGTTCCACCACGGCTTGCCCGAGGAATCCACCCGCCCCGGTGACCAAACGCTTCATCGCCCCACCTCCCGTCGTGGTAGGGCGGCGTTCACCTGCGCGAAGACGTCGTCCATCCATCCCGAGATGCGCACGATGCGATCGTACGCGATGGGCGGCTCGCCGTCGTCCTGGATGCTGTGATAGAACCGACGAAATAGCTCGTTCATACCCGTGAAGAACTGGAACTCGGACTTCATGAAGCGCCGGATGTTCTTGGCCCCGCCGCGCCCGTACTGGCGCGCCTGCGCGAACGCCGGCAGCAACCGTCCGATCGCACTCGGGTAGTTTTCGCCCTGCTCCACCACCAGCACGCGCGACACGTAGTCGGCGGTGACGGTGTTGCGGGTTCCCCACACGCGCGCGTAGTGGCGAACCGGAACCGCGTGCGACGAGAAGGTGGCGCACGCGGTGGCGTGCGCGCCCTCTATCAAGACGCGCAGCTCGTCCATGAGGTCGTCGCGCTCGTCGCCGAACCCGGCCGGCAACCGGCGCGTGGCGCGCGCGACGAGCGTGGGCGCATCTTCCGGGATGAAGTCCTCGATCTTGTGGAGCACGTGGTCGAGGTTGTTGTGGAAGAGCTTTCCGGGCAGCCCGTGCACCCAGTGCGCGCGGTCACCCATCAGGGCCGCTCCGAAGGCACCCGAGAGGTTGTAACCGAGGTGACTCTCGACGTGCACGGTGTCGCCGAGGAAGCCTTCGTCGCGCAGGCGACGCAACTCGACGGTCAACGGGTCGAAGGCGAAGGAGTGCCCGACCGTCACCTTGCGCGCGACCCGCCTCGCGTGCTCGATTATGGTCAGCGATTCCGCACGATTGAGCGCGAACGGTTTCTCGATGTAGACGTGACAGCCGGCGTCGAGCGACTGCGCGGCCAGTGCGAGGTGCGACTGCGGCGGCGTCGTGATGTGGACCACGTCGGGACGAACTTCGGTCAGCAAGGCCGCGAAATCGGAGAAGTGACGAGGGACTCCGTAGCGCGCCGCCAGCTGCTCGGCCATCAAGGGCTCGCGGTCGCACACCGCGACCACCTCGGCGGCGGCGAGCTTCCCCACTTCCTCGACGTGCGCGTCGGCGATTTTGCCGCAGCCCACGATCGCCACCTTGAGTTTGACGCCCCGGGTGGTCATGCCGACCCTACTGTCGCGCGCGCCGCCACCACGGGCTCGAGCTCGCGCACGATGTCGCGTGCCACCGCGTCCCAGTCCCGCGCGCAACCGGCTTGCGCGATCGCCTCCTCGTTCCACGAGCGCGCGAGCGCCTCGTCGAGCGCCACCGCGAGCGCGGGCGCGTCATCGGGCTCGACCATGGTTCCGAAGTCGCGCGAGGTCAGGATCTCGGGCACGCCCCCCACGCGCGTGGCGACCGCGGGACGCCCGCACGCGAGGTACTCGACCAACGCGTTGGGGTGGCCCTCCTTGCGGCTCGAGAGCGCCGCCACGTCGGCGGCCGCGATCCACAGGGGGACGTCCGCGTGCGGTCGCGCGCCCGCGAACAGGACGCGATCGCCCACCCCGGCCCGTTGCGCGCGCGCCTTCAACGAAATCTCCTCGGGTCCGTCGCCCACGATGACCACGCGCGCGCCCGGGGTCTTGAGCAGTGCCGCCGCGTCGACCAGCACGTCGACGCCCTTCTCGTGACTCAAGCGGCTCACGCACACCACCACCGGCCCCGACGCGGGCAAACCGACCCGCGCGCGCGCGGCCTCACGACCCACGCGCGTGAAGCGCTCGGGCTCGATACCGTTGGGAATCACGACCACGTGCGACGGGGCGACGCCGAGAGCCACGATGTCCGACTTGAGCGACTCGCTCACTGCAAACACCTTGGCCGAGCGCCGCAGCGCCCACGCGATCAGACGCGCCTGCGATCGCTTGCGCGCGATGCTGTGGATGTCGCTTCCGCGGCAGAAGGTGACGACCGGAACACCGGCCGCGCGCCCGAGCAGCACGTTCGCGAATCCGTAGGGGTACGCGAAATACCCGAGGATCACGTCGGGGGCGAATTGGCGCAGGATGTCCCGGTAGAGCGAGCGCACCGACAGGTAGAGAAAGATGCCGTGCAAGCTGCGGCCGACCTTCGGGGTGACGAAATAGCGCGGGTACTCGACGTGGAAGCTCCCCACGTCGTCGCGGCGCGGCACTTGGGAATACCATTCGTAGCCGGGCGCGCGCAGGAATGACGGCAGGTACGGAACCGGCGCCACCACGCGCACGTCGCAGTAGCGCGTGAGTGCGGTGGCGGCCTTGAGGTTATAAATACCGCGGTTCACGAGCACCCGGTTGGGAAATATCCCGGACGATACCAGCACGCGCAGGCGCCTGCGCGGGTTCGCGCCGGGTGCCGATATCGATGCGTCCACGCGATGACCAACTTCCGGCGTCACCGGCTACTTCTCCCGTTGCGCGCCGTAGTACTTGTAGTCGTAGTAGTAAGGAAGCGCCTGGGAGGCGTTGTTGAGGATCACACCGCCGATGCGCGCACTGGAATCCAATAGCACGTTGCGTGCGCGCGTCACCACTTGGCGCGGCGTGACGCCGGCCAGTACCACGAGCAGCACCGACTCGATCTCGGAGCACAAGAACAGCGTGTCGCTGACCGCCAGTACGGGAGGGCTGTCGACGATGACGATGTCGAAGTAAAAGGCGAGCTTGTTGAGCACGTCGCGCAGGTGGTCGGACTCGAACAGCTTGCCCGGCTGCGGCGTGCGGTCGCCGGCCGTGATCACGTGCAGGTTGGGCAGCGGCGTCTTCTTCAGGACGTTCATGGGGTCGACGTGGTCGGCCAGGCAGTCCTTGAAGCCGATCGTGTTGTTGAGACCGAAGATGGAATGGATGCGCGGACGGCGCAGGTCGGTGTCGACGATGACGACCTTCTTGGTCGGAAACTGCGCGACGGTCATCGCGAACCACGACGAGATAGTGCTCTTTCCCTCTCCGCGGTTGGAACTGGTGACCAGGAAGGTGCGGTTCTGTCCCCCGTCCTCGCGGCGCTTGGCGTTGTGATAGAGGCGGCGCAACTCGGTTGCGACCGGCGACTCGCCGTCGTAGAGATCGAAGATGGTCGGGATTTTCTTGTCGGTGGCGGTGGCCATGGTTCAAGGCTCCCGGGGTGCCGCGGCCGCGTTGTCGATATCGAGCTCGATCAACTGCTCGCGGGTCGATTTTCCGAACAGATAGAACGCGGTGAGCGCGGCGGAGGTCGCGACCACGCAGGTAATGGTCCAGATGATCGCGCGCTTACGCGCCGAGTCGTGGAACCAGCGCGTCTTCTCGAAGCGCGGCACCGTGCCCAGGACCTTGAGACCGAGTAGCTTCTCGACGTCGTCGACCGAGCGGAACGACGTATCGGAGAATTCGGTGAGCAGGAGTCCGGACGCGCCGATGCCGGCGCCCAGAACAAACGCCAGGGCGAGGATCTTGATCTTGTTGGGCCTCACCGGCTCGAGCGGCCGGCTGGCGGCCTCGACCAGCGCGACGGTGGCGCCGATGTCGGTGCTCTGGGCCGCCTCGCTGATCTGGGTCGAGGTCTGGGTGGCGCGAAACGTGTTGTAGACCTCGCGGTTGTGCTCGACTTCCTGGCGCAGGCGCGAGAGCTCGGTATCCTGCTGCGGCGCGAGTTGCACCTGCGCGCGAAAGGCCCGGTTGTAGGTCTCGAGGCGCGAGAGTTTCTGGCGGTACGCGTTCACTTGGATCTGCTGGTAGAAATACTCGACCACCAGCGGACGGTAGTCGTAGGGGACGTCGGAAAGTTTCTCGGCCACCAGGGTTCCGAGGTGGTGCTGGATCGCCTGCTGGCTCTCGACGATGTCGTCGGATTCGGAGAGCGGCGTGGGCGTGGGGGTCACCGAGAGGTCGGCCAAGAGCTCGGCTTCGCGGCGCGCGGCCAGGTTGCTCTCGAGCTTGCGGATCTCCGGATCCGAGAAGATGCGCTCGCCGCTGGGGACGCCTCCTAGCACCGCGACCAGCCGCTCGCGGATGCGCTGCTGTGTGGTCTCCGCGTTGCGAATGGTGAAGTCGAGATCGGTTCGAATCTTCTCCGCCAGCGAGATGTTGGACTGCGTAACTGGGTTGGCCTCAGTGCCGCGCGACGCCATTTGCTCCTGGAAGCGCTCGAGATCACGCACGGATCGGTCGAGACGCTCCTTGTAGACGGCGAGCTGTTCCTCGCTGAACTGGCTCACCTCTTGGATGTCCCGCATCGCGAGCCGACGCTTGCGCTCGATGTAGAGCCGAGTCATCGCATCGGCGATGACGTACGCGGCCTCCGGGTTGGCGTCGGCGTACGAGATCCGCCACATGCTGGGGCCCTCGCGATGGAGGCTGATGTGACGCTGCAAGAAGTTGCGCAGGCGTCGCATGACGAGATCCTCGGTTGTCACTCCCGGGTAGAGGTTTTGGCGCTGATATTCCGCCAGCTCGATGAGATCGGGGTCGCGGTCCATGCCGACGGAGCGGATCAGCTCGTCGAGAAAGGCGCTGCCCAACAGGTCGGCCTCGAGCTGTGCCCCCACCTCGTCGTCGCGCGAGCGCGACATGCCGATGAAGCGCTCCATCTCGCCCATGTCGCGGGTGCTCGAAATACGCACGATCGCGCTCGACTCGTACTCCGGTACCAGGAAGCGTGAGCCGACCGCGGTGACCGCCACCGAGATGAGCAGCGGAACGACGAGGAAGTACTTTTTGCGCCACAGAACGCGGGCGTAATCGCCGATGTTGAGGCGAAAGCCGGCTTCGGGTTCGTTGGATTCGGTGATCTTGCGCACGGCGTACTACAGGCACCCTAGTTGGTGTTGTTCTGCGCTTCGTTGTCTTCGATCTCGTTCTGGATCGTGAAGTAGAGCAGGGCCACCGTTCCCAGGGTGGTTATCACGGCCAGGATGGTCGTCAGCTCCTGGGTGGTGAAGCCCTTGCGCCCCACGGCCACGGTGTCCCCCGGGCGCAGGATCGGATTGCTCGCGACTTCGCCCTTCTCCAGGAACTTGTTGAGGTCG
>DASPGK010000157.1:0-4466 GCA_035620655.1 Candidatus Krumholzibacteriia bacterium | reverse complement strand
CGCGCAGGACGAGGCGGCCATCCCCGACACCACAGCCGCGGCGCCGGAGGACATTCATCCCAACACCATCGCCGGCGAGTTCTCCCCGGCGAAGGGCTTCGACATCATCAAGACCAAACGCGGCAGCCTCAACATCAGCGCGTATGGATTGTTCCGCTTCCTGAATCAGACTCCCGCCGAGCAGACGTTTCGCGATCACTTGGGGCGCGAACGACAGGTGGTCGCGCGCAACGACATCAACTGGCACCGCACCATGATCTGGGTGAGCGGGTTCTTCTACGATCCGAAATTCCGGTACACGATCACGGTGTGGTCGCTCCCCACTACCGAGCAGACACTGGTGTTCGGATTGCTGCGCTACCTCGCGTCAAAACCGCTGACGGTGGCCGCGGGGATCGGGCCCAGCTTGACCGCGCGCTCGATGCAGGGGTCGTGGCCGTTCTGGGCGGGCAGCGACCGCACCATGGCGGAGGAGTTCTACCGCGGCGGCTTCGCGACGTCGTTTTTCGTCACCGGCGAGCCGCTGGATCGCTTCTTCTACACGGCATCGATCAATCGTAGCTTGAGTCAGCTTGGCATTCCCGCGGGCAACGACAACCGCTCGTACGCGTACAGCGCCAGCCTGCTCTGGATGCCGACGACCGGCGAGTTCGGACCGCGCGGCGGCTTCGGCGATCTCGAGCACCACGAGCAGGTGGCGACACGCTTCGGGATCTCCGCGTGCCACGCGCGCGAGGGCCGTTATGCGCCCGATACCCAGTCACCGCGCCACGCGCAGCTCAAGCTTTCGGACGGCGTCAATCCGTTCGAGACCGGAGCCCTCGCCGACACCGTCACCGTCAACGAGCTCGACTACGATGAGATCGCGTTCGACGCGGGATTCAAGTACCGGGGTTTCTCGTTCCAGGCCGAGTACGGTTTACGCGTGCTGTCCGACTTCGACGCCGACGGTCCGCTTCCCGACGACTCTATCTTCGACCATGGTTTCTACGCGCAAGCGATGCACATGGTGGTGCCGAAGAAGCTCGGGATCTACGCAACCACCGGCCTCATCTTCGACGAGTTCGGACGCGATCCATGGGAAGTCTCCGGCGGCGCGAGCTTCTACCCCTACGGGAGCCGGAGCCTGCGCCTCAATTTGCACTACATCCATGTCGAGAAGTCGCCGACGGGGTCGAACTTCGGATACTATACCGCCGGGCAAACCGGAGACACGATTTCCATGGGAGTGGACATCCTGTTATAGGAGGAATCGATGAAACGCGTGCTCGCTTGTTTGATGCTTTCCTTGGTAACGGCGTCGCTGTTGCCAACGACGAACGCGACGGCCCAAAAGAAATCGAACTACCAGTTCAGCGACTCGCACTTCCATCTTACCAACTACATCCAGGAAGGCATCTCGGCGAAGCAGTTCCTCGAGCTGATGGGCAATCGCGTGGAGCGCTCGACGCTGTTCGGCATCCCGCTCCAGCAGCAGTGGTCGTACCGGGTCTCGGGCGACGACGCGCCCACGTACTACCTGGATACCGACGCCGACCTCTACTACTACTCGTTTACCGACGCGTGGATCGCGCAGCAGTGCCTGGCGCTGTCCAAGAAGGACCGGGCGCGCTTCGACCCCATGATCACCGGGTTCAACCCCGCCGACATGTACGCGGCTGACCACATCCGCCGTGTGCTGCTCACCTATCCGGGCGTGTTCACGGGCATTGGTGAGTTCACGATCCACAAGGAGTTCGTGTCGTCGAAGATCGCGGGAGACGTGGCGAGTCTCACCGACCCGGCGCTCGACCGCATCTTCGACTTCGTCGCGGAGACCGGGATGGTCGCGATCCTCCACAACGACATCGACCGGCCCATCGCATCGAAGAGCGCGGAGCCGGTGTTCCTGTCCCAACTCAAGGACCTCTTCCGTCGACATCCCAAAGCGACGATCGTGTGGGCCCACGTCGGCGTGGGGCGCATCGTCCACCCGGTGGAGAATCACCTGGGAATGCTCGAGAGCATGCTGTCGGATCCGGCCTACGCCCACGTGTACTTCGACCTATCGTGGGACGAGACGGCGAAATACGTGGTCTCCTCGCCGGAGGCAACGCGACGCACGGCCGATCTCCTGAACCGCTACCCCGACCGCTTCATGTTCGGGACGGATACGGTAGCGCCCGGCTCGCCGGAGAAATACTTCGCGGTGTACGAGATGTACCAGCCGCTGTGGGACAGCCTCACGCAAGAAGCCAGCGAGAACGTGCGCCTGGGCAACTATCGGCGCATCTTTGACGAGGGCCGCCGTCGCGTTCGCGCCTGGGAGAAAGCGAATCTCAAGCCCTAGCGCGCCTTCAGCAGGTCGCGAATTTCGGTCAGGAGCACCTGGTCCTTGGTCGGCGCCGGAGGGGCCGCCGGTGCCGCCTCCTGTTTGCGCTTCATCTTGTTGATGGTCTTGACGACCATGAAGATAGCGAACGCGACGATCAGAAAATCAAACGCGGTTTGGATGAAACTGCCATAGTTGAGCGTCGCGGGCTCCCTGCCTTCGATGGGTGACCCAATGGTCAGCTTCAACTCCGTGAAATTGACCCCACCGATCAGCTGCCCCAAGGGCGGCATGATGATGTCGTTGACGAGCGAGGTGATGAGTTTTCCGAAAGCCGCGCCGATGATGATGCCCACCGCCATGTCGATCATGTTGCCCTTGACGGCGAAATCGCGGAACTCCTTGATCATGCTCACGAGTCGTCCTCCTTGGTGAACGAACGGCCCGAACTTACCGACGGGCACGCCGTCGATTCAAGCTCGAAATTGACCTAGAAGTCCTTCGCGCGGAACATCCGCAGGCCGAACACGACCGGCACCGCGGCGTAGATCACCATGGCCGCGGCCGCGAGCAACGTCCCCTGGCCGGCCCCGAACACGCTGCGGAACACCGCTCCCGTGTAGCCCATGAGCGCCGAGATGTCGAGTTGCATCAGGATCAGGATGCGGCCGAGGTCGATCGGGTTGGCGAACACCATCGCGAGCAATCCGGGCTCGTAGGGGTACTCGCGGAACAGGTGCACGAACAGCAGGATCACGCCGTCCCAGATCACGGCGAGGAAGAACCACGCCAATAGCGTCGCGCCCAGCCCTTTGATGCGGTCCTCGAAGCGCGTGGCTGCGTAGAACGCGAGCGACGAGAAGATGACGATGAAGCAGCAGCCGACGAGGAGCAGCGTTGCGATTTTTCCCGCGTACTCCCGCAGCCCGAACGAGTGAATGAGGAACGGCAGCCCGATCCCCACCGCGTAGGCGAGGCACAACGCGGCGGCGAAACCCACCAGCTTTCCGAGATAGATGCTGGTCCGATTGACGGGCTGCGAAAGCAACAGCTCGTTGAACTCGCGCGAGTTGTAGAAGTAGATCGTTCCTAGCACGACCGAGAGCAGCGGGACCACCACCAGGACGACGTTCATGACGCTGGCGATGGTCTTGGCGGGGTCGCCGCCGAAGCGGAACAGCGCCTCGGTGACCGCGAGCAGCATGACTGCGATCCCGATCAGCCACTTGCTGCGCAGCATGTTCTGGAATTCGTAGCGAAGGATCTTACCGGCGTGTCCCATGACCGACCTCCCCTTCCATTACGCGCACGAGCGCGCGGTCGAGCCGCGCTTCGGCGGTGGCGCGCCTGATCTCATCGATGGTGCCGTCGAAGAACGGGCGTCCGTCCTGCAGATAGACGATGTTATCGGCCAGCTCCTCGACTTCGTTCACCAGGTGCGACGACAAAAGGATCGTGCGCCCGGCCGCGCGCTCCTTGCGGAGCTTGTCCTTGAAGGCCGCGGTCGCGAGCGGGTCGAGCCCGACGGTGGGCTCGTCGAGGATCAGGATCTTGGGCGCGAACAGGAATGCGATGGCGGCCAGGATCTTCTGCCGCGTCCCGCCCGAGAGCTGGCCCAGACGCTTGCGCCCCATGGTCCCCAGTTCGTAGCGCGCGAAGAGTTCGATGTCGACGTCGCTGTCGTTCTCGCGCAAGTCGCGCAGCATCGCGAACAGCTCGTCGACCGTGAGGTTCTCGGGGAAGCGCGCGATCTGCGGCATGTAGCCGATCTTCGAACGATAGTGCCAGCGCCCCGTGATGGGATCGTCGTCGACCAGGATCTTGCCCGAGTCGGGGTTGACAAGCCCGACGATGCACTTGATCAGCGTCGATTTCCCCGACGCGTTGGGGCCCAGGATGGCGGTGATCGCGCCCCGCTGGATCTCGAGCGACACGTCATTGAGAACCGCGAGGGCGTCGAACGACTTGTTGAGGTGCTGGATGCGAATCATCGGGATCCCTCCTGCGGCGCCGGGGCCCCGGTCGGCCGCACGACGACCACGCTCATGAGCGGGCTCGCGTCCACCAGCGTCTCGGGCGTGAACACGGGCATCACTCGCTCGGCAGTGTCGATCAACGTAACAAACAGGCTGTTCAAGAGCACGATGCCCGGCGG
>DASPGK010000156.1:0-8371 GCA_035620655.1 Candidatus Krumholzibacteriia bacterium | reverse complement strand
GGGCAGTACGTCGAGTTGTTCAACACCACCGCGGCCGACATCGTGTTGCCGAACATCTACTTCCTGTGTTCGCATTTCGTGTACGCGCAGGTGGCGGGCACGGTACCGGCGGGTGGATACGCGACCGTGCCCTGGCCGGCGAGCTTCACGACCGCGGTCGACGCCAGCGGCGAAATGATGCTTTACGATAGCGGGTTGTTCGGTACCAGCACCGACATCCTCGACTACGTCATCTGGGGCAACCCCGCGATCACGCGCAAGAACCAAGCGCTCGCGGTCGGCAAATGGGTCGGCGCCAACGCGCCCTCGATCAGCGGTGGCGCCATCCATCGCCGCATCGGCGTCCAGGGGAACGAAGCCGCGGACTACGATGCCGCCGCGGCTCCGACGCCGGAGAACTGTACGCCCGATCCGGGGACCGGAGTCGGCGACACGCCCGCGCTGACCGGGGCGCGCATCTGGAACAGCCCCAATCCGTTCAAGTCGAGCACCAACGTCGACTTCGTGCTCGACGCCCCCGCGTCGGTGGAAGTGGCGGTGTACGCGATCGACGGGTCGTTGGTGAAGGTACTGGCGACGCAGTCGTATGCGGCCGGAACGCATCGCGCAACCTGGGACGGCACCGATCAGGCTGGGCGGACGGTCGCGAGCGGCACGTATCTCGCGCGCGTCTCCGGCCATGGCGTTTCCGCAGCCGCGCGTCTGACCGTCATTCGCTAGGACGGACCGGGAGCGCGTGACCGCGTACGAGCGCATCTACCGCGTCGTGCGACGGATCCCGCGGGGTCGTGTCGCGACCTACGGCCAGGTCGCGGAGCTTGCGCAGGCGTCGGGGCCACGGCAAGTCGGATACGCGCTCCACGCGCTGCCCGACGGAAGCGACGTCCCCTGGCACCGCGTCGTGAACGCTCAGGGGCGCATCAGCCTGCGCTCGGGTCTGGGCGGCGAGTCCTTCCAGAATGCCCTCCTGAAAGCGGAAGCGGTCGAGTTCGACGCGAAGGGACGCATCGACCTCGACCGCTTTCGTTGGAAGAAGCGCTAGCGTTTCGTTCTACTTGTTGTAGAGCGCCTTCACCTGACCCCAGGTCTTGGTTTCGACCGGCAGCGGGCCGCAACCGTTCGGCAAGTCGTCGACGGTGATCTGCAGGCACAAGGACGTCGGTGTGCACTCGGTTGCGAACGGGAATTCGATCGCGGACCACTGGCCGGCGATGACGTATTGCGTTCCCGGCGTCAAACCGGAAATCACCACACTCGTCGATGCGACGTCACCGGCGCCGGTGAACTCGATCCAACCGTCGACCAAATTGATGGTGGCGCCGTTGGTCTCGTCCCACGGGCACGGGCTCGTCACCGGGTTGAAGAGATCGAAGAAGGGAACCTTCGGGTTCCCAGCCAGAAGGCCGACGGGGTACTCGGGCACGAACGGGTTCCCGTCGGAGTAGCAAAAGTTGCTGTTCTCCACGGAGTTGGCCGCGAACTCCGCCGCCTCGATGATGGCGACATCGTCCAGCACCTGGTTGAAGCCGACCGCGACGTCTCCCGATTTCAAACCGTTGCCGTGGGGGCCAAGCCCGGTGACGAACGTCAGTTGAATGATCCCGGTATTGGAGACGAACGTGCCGATGAAGTTCGTATCCAGCGGGCAGAAGCCCTCCGGGAACTTGCGGACCAGCTCCTTGTTGAGTTGCTGGGTCTGAGCGAGTACCTCGCTCGCGGACGCGCCGATCGAGGCGAACGCCGCGACGGCGATAAGGACGCGCGATAGCAGTCTTCGGTGCATGGGGCCCTCCGGTTCGAAACGGGTTGTGACTGGCGCTCGCAGAAATGCATCCAGGCGAATACGCGGGACAGTATATCATGCCCCCGTGCCTTTTTGGGAGGTCAGCGGCATGCTCCGTGGCTTTGGTATGCGGAATTACGCGGTCGCCGGGTTATGGGGGATCCTGGCGGCCGGCCCCGTCTTGGCGGGGACGGAGTCCCGGTCGGACATTGACCGGGCCATCGATGTCTACCTCGCGGAGGGGCAGACCGATAGCGCCGCGGCGCTGGCCGAGCGCGCGCTCGATCTCGCGACCGCCCAGTTCGGTGGCGATGCGCGGGCGGTCGCCGTTTACGCGGACTCCCTCGGGAATCGCTTCTTTCAAGCGTACGATTTCGCCCACGGCGTGGCGCTGTTCGAGCGCGGGGTCACGCTTCGCGAATCGGTGCTGGCCCCCGACGACCTCGCACTCGCCGACCCGATCGAGAATCTGTCCACCGCGTACTACATCGCCGGCCGCTACGACGAGGCCGCCATCGCCCAAGAGCGCGTCGTGGCGATCAAGGCCGCGAAGCTCGGGCCCGACGATGCGTCCACCGCACGAAGCCGCCTCGACCTGGCAATTGTCTACTTCCCGAGCGCGCGCTACGCCGACGCCGAGCGCGAGCTGCGCGCCGCCATCCGGTCGCTGGAACCGGCGCGCGGGGAAGACCCGCTTCCCCTTGCCCAAGCCGAGCAAGTTCTGGGCGAAGTGTGTCGCGAGCTTAATCGGTACCGCGAGGCGGAGGAGTACCTCACCGATGCGTTGGCACTCGTGCGTAGGGGCCTTCCCGAACGCGATCCGGGGACCTTCACCTACCTGAATAGCCTGGCCGGGTACTACAAAGACCAAGCGCGCTACGACGAATCGGAGCTCCTCCTGGAGGAAGCGCTCGACATCGTCGAGGCGCACCCAAGTCTCGAGGATGAGCGTGCCGCCCTCACGCTCAACATGGCCGAGGTTCATCGCCTGCAAGGCCGCTACGACGACGCCATTCCGCTCTACCAGAGTGCGATCGCGCTGGCCACCAAGTCCATGCCGTCGCTCGACGTGGCCATCTTTCGCAATCAGATTGCATCGGCGTATGCGGAAATGGGAAGACCCCGGGACGCGGAGGCACAGTACCGGCAGGCGCTCGCCGTCGCCGATTCTTCCACGGATGCGTCGCCGCTGGTGATCGCGCAGTTCAAGAACGACCTGGGGGTTCTGCTCGCCCGCGAAGGCCGACTCGCCGATGGCGAGTCGCTGCTCGGGGAAGCCATCACGCTCCGTGAGAGCGTCTACGGCCCGAGCCACCCCCTGGTCGCGGTGTCGCTGACGCAGCTGGCGCGCGCGCAGGCGAGACTCTTTGGGGGCGCATCGAGCAAGCGAACCCCGCGCGACGCCGAAGCGGCCCTCTTGCTCGATCGCGCGCTCTCGATCTTCGATTCCACCACGGCCGAGCCCGAGGGTCGCGTCGACGCCGGCATATCGCGTGCGGAGCTTTACCATCGCGATCACAAGATCGACCGCGCGGCCGAGACCATGGCCGGTGCCCTCGAAAACGTGGAATCGCTTCGACCCTATCGCGGCGGCGGTGGCGAGGAGCGCATCGAGTTCATGCGACGCTACGTCGACGCCTACGACCGCATGACGGCGTGGCAGGTCGAGCTGGGAAAGGTCGGCCCGGCTCTCGATTATTCGGAGCGGCGTCGCGCGCGTGTGCTGGTGGACCAGCTGACGGGTGCCTCGCGTGGTGCTCCCACCGAGGAGGCACGCGCGGCGCTGGAGCGCCTGCGCGTCGATCGTCGCGATCTGGAGTCGCAGCTGGGCAAGTGCCAAGCGGATGCGGGCGCGCTTCGCGCCAAGCCGCGCCTCTCGAAGTCGGAGCGCTCCCAGCTGGCCTCCATCGAAGCGACGTGCGATCGCATCGTGGGCGAGATCCAGCGCGCCGGCGAGCGCATCCGCCGCCTCGAGAGCACGGGCAACTACTCGCCGGCCCCGACTGCCGCGGCGCGCCCGCGCGTTCCCACGGGCGAGGCGCTGCTCGTTTATCACGTCGGCGGCGAATCGAGCTTCGTGTTCATAGTCGAAGGCGAGGCGGTTCGTGCGTACCCGCTGAAGGTGTCGAGCGAGGCCTTCGCCAAGCTCGGCATGCCCTCCGGCCCGCTCACGCGCGCGTCGCTCGCCCAACTCCTCTCCGGCTACGACGCGGCGGGGAAGCCCGCGGGCCTGGGCATCCTTCGCCAACTCGCGACTCCCGTGGAGTCCAGCGCGCAGGCGGATGTCGCCGCGCGCGCGCACGCGAGCGCGCTCGATCGCCTGCACGCGCTCTTCGGCGTGCTGATGCCGGCCGAGGTGTGGTCGCGGATTCGGACCGCGCGGCAAGTCACCGTGATCCCCGATGGGCCGCTGGCATCGTTTCCGTTCGAAGCGCTCGTGGTCACGAGAGAGAAGAACGACGCGTCCTTCTGGCTCGACGACGGGCCCGTGGTTCGCTACGCGCCCTCGATCGCGACGCTGGAGGCGCTGGCGTCCGCCGGGCGCGCCCGCACGGCGTCGCGCGACGTGTTGAGTGTCTGCAATCCTCGTTACGCAACGGCGAACGAGGGCACCGTCACCAAGCCGGTGACACGCGGCGGTCCGCTCTCGCCGCTCCCCGGTACCGAGCGCGAGACCGAGACGGTCGTGGCCGCCTTCGGCAAGGATCGCGTGACGGTCCTGTGCGGCGAGGCGGCCACCGAAGCGGCGGTCCGCCGCGCGGTCGCCGGAAAGGAGATCGTGCACCTGGCGACCCACGGGCTGGTGAGCGAACGAAGGAGCGACCTGCTCACCGCGCTGGCGTTCACCCCGGCGTCGTCGCCGCCGCGCGACCTGCGCGACGACGGGTTCCTGCACCTGTTCGAGATCTACGACCTCGCGCTCTCCGCCGAGTTGGTCGTGTTGAGCGCGTGCGAGAGCAGCACCGGCAGCTACGTGCTGGGCGAGGGAGTCATGGCGCTGTCGCGAGGCTTTCTCTCGGCGGGAGCGCGGCGTGTGGTAGCGACGCAGTGGAAGGTCGACGACGACGCCACCGCGGCGCTGGTCGGCGAGTTCCTGTCCCGCGTTGCCTCCGCCGGGCGCGCGAACCAATCCGTCGACTACGCGCGTGCACTGCGCGAGGCCAAGCGCACGGTCCGCGCGCGCGCCGAATGGTCCCAGCCCTTCTACTGGGCCGCCTTCGTGGTCTCCGGAGCTCCTTAGAACCCCCGCCCTGGCATCGCCCTTGCACATCGACCTCCCGAACGGCAATCGGAGGTCGATCGTGGAACAACTCACCCTCTTTATCGCAGCCATTGTGCTGGCGCTCGGCATCGCCCTCCGGGTCTTCGCCCAAAAGTTCGGCGCCATGGCCAAGCCGCCGCTACGTATCCAACTCGTTCCGGTCGACGATCGTGCGAAGGGGCGCTTTGCCGATCCACACCGTCGCGAGTTGGAATCTCTCGGGTTCACGCCGATGGGGACCTACCAAGTGCGCGAGATGCCCGGCGTGACTTTGGTCGCGTTCACGCAGTCGTTCCAGGCCGTGTGCGCGGTCGTCTATCGCCACCCGCTCGCAGGCGTATTCATCGACATGGTCAGCGCGACCGAAGACGACCGCGGGTTGACGGTGACCAACGCCCCCGCCGGCGGCAACCTCGATCAGCCGCCCGGGCGCGCGAAGATTTTTGAACCCAAGGCCCGGCTGCGGCGCCTCTACGATCGCTTGGTCTCGGAGCGCCCCGCGGGACCGTACCAGCGCATCGACGCGTCGAACTTCATGCGCGTCTTCGAGGCCGAATACGCGCGCGAGATGGAGTGGAGACAGAAACGCGGCGGTCCGACCGAAGAGGAAGTCCGCCGCGAAGCGCACGCCATGGGCATCCGCAACGAGAAGATGATCCAGAAGGCCACCCAAAATCTGCGCAAGCAGTATAGCGAGCCCGACCAGCCCACCGGCGTCCGCTAACGCGCATCAGCAGTGGACGCGAGGCGCACGAGCGGGTAAGATCCGCGGGTTCGTCTTGCCCACCATGAGCTCGCAGCCGCCGCGTTCATCGAAGCGTCCGTCGCCATCGCGACGAATTCTCGCCTACGGCGCGCTGCTCGCATTCGCGGGACTGGCTGCGCTCGGCATCGCCGAAGTCATCCTGCGCCTGGTCCCGATTCCCGGGATCACGTACCACTCGTTCTATTTCGATCCGCTAACGGGCGGGAAGCACTACCCGAACTCGACGCTCATCTATCAGCGTGCCGGCACCACCGTCGTTCGCCGCGCGAACTCGTGGGGATACCCCGACGTCGATCACGAACTCGAACCCGCTCCGGGAACGCTGCGCATCGGGTTCTTCGGCGACTCCTACACCGAGGCCATACAGGTCCCGTTGGAGGACACGTTCTTTCGACGAATCGAGGAATCGCTCAACGCCCGCATCCCGGATCTCGTGGGCGGGAGCAACCGGCGCGGGGAGCCGGTTCGCCACATCGAGACCATCTCGTTCGGCGTGTCGGGACGCAGCACGCTGCAGTCGTATCTCGAATGCACGCAGTGGATGGAAAAAAGCGACCTCGACGTGGTGGTGTACGTCTTCGTCGAGAACGACCCCGGCGATCAGCTGGCCGGAGTTCAGCCCTCCGATGAGATACCGCTCGCCGTCGTCGCGGGCGATTCGTTCGCCGTCGACAACTCGTTCTTGCAGCGTTACGGACACAAGACCACGTGGTGGCATCGTGCGATACAGCGTGTCAAGGCCAACTCATTGGTTGTGAGCACGGTCGAGGGTCGCTTGAAGCTCCTCAAGCGTCATGGAATCAAACGAGCGGTGACGGAGGCAGATCGCGCAGGCGGCGCCCAGGGTGGGGGCGTCACCATGGTGCCGTCGGCGTGGCCGCCGGAGCGCGCTGAGGAGGGCTGGATGCTGGTCGAACGCGTGCTCGACCGCTGGCGGCGCGAGGTCGCGGCCCAGGGCCGGACGTTCGTCATTTTCCGCGTACCGCGCGAGGAAGTCGTCGCGGTGCCGCTGCCGGAACAAGACGCGTGGGCGCCGCGCCTGCACGAGTACTGCGCCCGCCGCGGCATCCCGCTCGTCGATCCCACGCCGTACTTCGTCCCGCGCATGGCGTCCGGGGATGCGGTCTATGGCGACCACTTCACCGCGCTGGGGCATCGTCTGTTCGCCGACGCGTTCGTGGACTACTGGCTCCAGCGCGGCTAACTTTGAAGCGACGCGCGCCTTCCGTTCGCCGAGACGTTTCGGTTATAATAAATGCCTCCGCCGGGGCGCTCTGCCGGCGCGCGTGGGAGTCCACCCGTTGAAGCAAACCATCTTCTCAATTTCCAAAGCCCTCGGTGTCGCGCTGATCGCGGGGATCGCGATCGGCGCCGCCGCACGTGCGGACCAGCCGGGGAAGGTGACGCCGCGATTGTCCGAGGCGATGCGCGCAGCCGCGCCCAACGAGACGGTGCGGGCGTGGGTGTTCTTCGCCGACAAGGCGGGCGCCGCCAAGGCCGAGATCTCCGACCGCGCGCGCGCTCGGCGCGAGCGCAACCATGTCGCCGTGGACCAGCACGACCTCCCGGTCACGGCGGCCTACGTGCGCGAGGTCGCGCGCACCGGCGCCCGCGTGCGGCACGCGTCGCGCTGGCTGAACGCGGTTTCGGTCGAGGCCGATGCCGCCGACATCGACGCCATCGCGTCGCTCGCCTTCGTGCGCCGCATCGACCGCGTGCGCGCGTATCGCGAGCCGCTTCCAAGGTACGCAGATGTGCCGCAGGCCGTCGCGCCCCCGCGCCAGCGCGCCACGCTGGCCCTCGACTACGGCCCCTCGCTCGCGCAGAACGTGCAGATCAACGTGCCGGTGGTGCACGGCGCGGGCTACAGCGGGAGCGGGGTGGTGATCGCGGTGCTCGACGCGGGCTTCAACAACATGGCGCACGAAGCCCTCGTCGACATCGACGTCCTCGCGACGTGGGATTTCGTCAACGGCGACAGCATCGTTTCCGACCAAGTGGGGCAGGCGGGAACCGGCAACCACGGCACCTACACGTTGAGTGCGCTGGCCGGCTTCGAGCCGGGCGACTTGATCGGTCCCGCGTACGGCGCCACGTTCCTGCTCGCCAAGACCGAGAACACCGACTGGGAGCGTCACGTCGAAGAGGACGACTGGATCGCGGGCGCGGAGTGGGCCGACGCGCTCGGCGCCGACGTCATCTCGAGCTCGCTCGGTTACTCCACCGGATTCACTCCGCCCGACGTCGACTACTCGTGGGAAGACATGGACGGAAACACGACCATCGTCGCGATCGGCGCGGACATCGCCGCCAGCCTCGGCATCGTGGTCGTGAACTCCGCCGGCAACGGGGGCTTCGTGTCGCTGCCGGCCAACACGCTCGGGAGTCCCGCGGACGGCGACAACGTGCTCGCGATCGGTGCCGTGGACGCGGCCGGCATTCGCGCCGGTTTCAGCTCCGTCGGTCCATCGGCGGACGGGCAGATCAAGCCCGACGTGATGGCGATGGGCGTGGGCGTGATTTCGGCCAGTCCGTTCAGCCCGACCGGATACTTCGGCGT
>DASPGK010000155.1:0-3879 GCA_035620655.1 Candidatus Krumholzibacteriia bacterium | reverse complement strand
GCACGCGACGATGGTGCGGAGAGCGACCACGATCGGAGTCCTACGGCGCCACGTCCAGATTGGCGGTGATGTCGAGATTGCTCTCTGTCTGTCCGGCTTCGACCGTCACCGCGGAGGGAGGTCCCACCGGATCGCCGTTGCCGTCGACCGCGACACTGTCCACGAACGCCCAATACATTCCGATCACCTTCGCACCGGGGGGATCGGCCGGGTCGCGCCAGCCGACGAGGATGGCGGCGTAGTCGCCGGGGTCGAGCCCTGCAATCGAGTAGTCGTACGAGGTACCCGCCGGGATCGGGTCGGTGAACGCGTCCGGCGGTCCCATGGGTGGATAAGTCGAGTAGACCGAGATCTGCACATTGCCAACGGAGGGCCAGGTGCCCTCGAACGTGACCGTGCCGGCCACGGTGCCGGTTGTCGGGCCGCCACCCATGGGGTTGTCGTCATCGTCGTCGCACGCGGGGAGGAAGGCCAAGGTCATCGCCAAGCCGGCGATCGCAAGTGGATAGAAAAGGCGTTTCATGGCTCCAATCCTGATGTTAAGGTTTCTGTGACCCGTCGAGCGCAGGCCGCGGGGCGTCCGGCCCATTGCAACCTGCGTCACGACCGGTTAGTTTTGCATAGTTTCGAGCATTCAAACACAGCTTTCATGGACCGTCAAGGCCCCAACTACGATCCCACCCAGTGGCTGACTCTGACCGAGGCCGCCGAGGCGCTGCGCGTTCACCCGACGACCTTGCGGCGGTGGGCCGATTCCGGTCAGGTCCCCGTATTCCTCACCCCGGGAGGGCATCGACGCTTCGCGGAGTCCGACGTCCGCCACATCGCCGCGCGCCGGCATTCGGTCCGTCGCGTGGGACCGGTCGAACGCATCTGGGCCGATCAAGCCCTTTCGATGGCGCGCAAGCAACTCGCCGCCCAGGAGGGCGAGCGCTGGCTCAAGCAGCACGACGGGGGGGCGCGCGACCGGAATCGTCAGATGGGACAGCAACTGATGGGCCTGATTCTCGAGTACCTGACCGCCGAGGACGACGACGGCCCGCAGCTGGGGCAGGCGCGCAAGATCGGCGCGCACTACGGAAGGTTTTCGCGCGACCTCGGTCTCCCGCTCACCGACGCGCTGCGCGCGGCCATGTTCTTCCGCGACGCGCTCACGACCAGCGCCATCCAGCTCCCCGACAACGTTCGCATCCCGACCGCGTCGCAGGTGCGGCTGGTCACACGCATCAACCGGGTCGTCAACGAAGTGCAGTTGGGTGTAGCGGACGCCTACGCGTCGTCGTAAGATAACGCCCCGCCGAATTTCGCGGCGCTCCATCGAAATCGACGCATGTGCGGAATCCTCGGATACTGCGCCCGGGAGTGGGACCCGGGGTTGGTCAAGTTCTTCGGCCTGCAGGGCTTCAACCTGCAGCACCGCGGGCAGGAGAACTTCGGCTGCACCTACAGCAACGGCCGGAAGTTCTCCCACTTCAAGGACCGGGGCCTCGTTTCGCAAGTTTTCACCAAGGAGCGCCGCGAAGACTTCACGGCGGCGCGCCCTCTGATCGCAATTGCGCAGACGCGCTACGCCACCGCCGGCGGCACCGACGCCATCTCGGCCCAGCCCCATTGGATGACGCTCCTCGACGGCTTCTATTCCAACGCGACCAACGGTGACTTACCCCTGCTTCAAGACGAGATCGCGGACCTCGAGAAGTCCGGCACCGTGATGCTCTCGGGCAACGACGGCGAGGTGATCCTCAAGAAGATCCTGCACGGCGCGCGCGAGCACGGTGGAGACTTGGTGGCCGGAATTCGTCGCCTGATGGAGACGACACCAGGTGCATACTCCGGGTGCCTGATGACGCTGACCGAGCTGTACCTCTACCGCGACCCGCACGGCTTCCGCCCGCTCTACTTCGGGCGCTGGCGCGACGCCGTCGTCTTCTCGTCGGAGTCGTGCGCGTTTCACGAGCGCGATGCCACCATCGAGCGCGAAGTACTCCCCGGCGAGGTGATTCGCTTCGACGTATTCGGCAAGCGCGAGCACTTCCAGGCCGTGCCGACCCATGCGCCCCGCCAGCAGTGCATCTTCGAGCCCATCTACTTCGCGCGCCCCGACAGCCGCGTGTTCGGCGACGAGAAGGAAGTCGGGCATTTTCGCTACCTCTTGGGGCGCCGTCTCGCCACCGAGCACCCGCTCCCGGACGCGGCCGTGGTGCCCGTGCCGGATTCGGGGCGCTATGCGGCCGTCGGCTTCGCGAGCGAAAGCGGGTCGCCGTTGCGCGAGTTGCTGGTGCGCAACCCGTACATCCCGCGCACGTTTCAAATCGCGGGGCAAGCCAACCGCGAGGACCTCGTGCGGCTGAAGTTCACGGTCATGCACCAGCTCCTGCGCCAGTACCGCCGCTTCCTCTTGGTCGACGATTCGCTGGTTCGATCGACCACGCTGCGCATCCTGATCTCGATGATCCGTGACGCCGCCGAGGAGACGGGGCTCGCGCGCGGCGAGATCGAAGTGCACGTGCGGGTCGCTTCGCCCCCCATCATCGGGTGCTGCTATTACGGCATCGACACGCCCGAGATGGACGAGCTGGTGGCGGCGCACCAAACGATCCAGGAGATTGCGAAGGGAATCGACGCGGACTCGCTGGAGTATCTTTCCCTCGAAGGCCTCGACGCCGTGGCGCGCGAGTTCGGAAATCCGAAGGACTTCTGCCACGCGTGCTTCACCGGCCGCTACCCCACACCGTTTCTGCCCCGTTCGCGTTGAGAGAAAGCCCAGGAGGATTCGTCATGCATCATCGCGTATCGGTACCGATGCTCGCCGCATGCGCGGCGATCGTGCTGGCGACGTACGCGCCCGCCTTGGGCGAGGACGCCGCGAAGAGCAAGCCCGCCAAGACGGCGAACAAGTCGAACGCGCAGGACGCGATCACGGTCGGCCCCAGCATCTATCGAGTCATCCTCGAAAACGACCGCGTGCGCGTGCTGGAGGCGCGCTTCCTGCCGGGCGCGAGCATCGGGTCGCACATGCACCCCGACCACGTCGTCGTGGTCGTCTCGGCCGGAAAACTGTCGATCACCAACGCCGAAGGGACGCGGGAGATCGACGCCAAAGTCGGCGATACCCTGTTCATGCCGGCGGAGACCCACTCGGCCCGTAACGTCGGCACCACCGAGTTCGTGTGCGTCGTGACCGAGCTCAAGGGGAAGTACAAGACCAAGGGGCAGGCGTCGCCGCCGCCGGGAACGGTTGACGTTCAGCAGGGGAAAGTCGATGGTTAACTAATCGCAACCCGGCGGATTCTGCCGGGTCAACCTGCGCGGAAGAGCCCAAAAATGAGGGTTGGCCCCCCCGGGGGAATGAGTTATGCTTGCTGGCAGTGTTTGACCGATGGTGCGGAGATTCTCGTCGGAGTTGTTAGTTAGTTGTCAGATTGGGAAGCCTATCGCATCGCGGGAAACGTCAAAGGAGAATGTATCGTGTCTAAGAAACTCTTTGTGGGTAGCTTGAGCTGGAACACCACCGACGAGGGGCTCCGGCGAGCGTTTGAGAAGTTCGGCGAAGTGCTCGAGGCCAAGGTCATCAAGGACCGCGAGACCGACCGCTCCCGCGGGTTCGGTTTCGTCTCGTTCGCGAATCCGAAGGACGCCATGGATGCCATGGCTGCCATGGACGGCCAGGAGCTCGATGGCCGCACCATCAAGGTCAATGAGGCTCAGGAGCGCGAGCGCACCGGCGGCGGACCGCGCGGCGGCGGCGAGCGTCGTGGCGGCGGTGGCTTCGGCGGCCGCGGCGGCGGCGAGCGTCGTGGCGGCGGCGGCGGCCGCTGGTAGTCGTACGCTTCCCAACGAAGCATAGCGAAACGGCCCGGGTGCGAACCCGGGCCGTTT
>DASPGK010000154.1:0-7480 GCA_035620655.1 Candidatus Krumholzibacteriia bacterium | reverse complement strand
TCTAAGCTACGAACGGATCGCGCGACACGCAAACCCGTGAAGCTCATTCTATTCGACATCGACGGAACCTTGGTCGATTGCGGCGGGCAGGCGCGTGTCGCGTTTGCGACCGCGCTGAACGCCGTCTTCGGCGAGTCCGGTCCCATCGACGAGTACGACTTCTCCGGCAAGACCGACACCCGCATCGTGGTCGACCTCATGACCATGGCCGGGCGCCCGCGCGACGAGATCCTGGCGACGTTGCCCCGCCTGAAGGACGCATACCTCGACACCCTGGACCGCAGCCTCGAGCGCGAGCGCATGCGCGTGCTGCCCGGCATCGAGCCGCTCCTCGAGCACCTGGCCGCGCGCGACGATATCGTGCTGGCGCTCCTGACCGGAAATTTCGAGCGCGGCGCGCGCATCAAGCTCTCGCGCCACGACCTCAATCGCTACTTCGGATTCGGGAGTTACGGCGACAACGTGTTCGACCGCAACGACCTGCCGCCGATCGCGCTCGAGCGCGCGTTGCTCGCGACCCAGCGGCGCTTTCGCCCTGACGAGACGGTAATCATCGGAGACTCGGTACTCGACGTCGGGTGCGCGCGCGCGCACGGGATCCCGTGCCTCGCGGTGGCGACGGGACGCACCTCGCGCAGCGACCTCGAAGCCGTCGCCCCGAGCTGGATCGTCGACGACCTTGCGGGTGTGCTCGATCACCCGGCCTTCTCTCCTCGATAGGAGGTTGTTTCATGCACATCGCAGACGCCCAACGCGAAGTTCGCACCGTGTTCCAGGGAGGCTTCGTCGGCAGCTTGGTGTCCGCCGCGCTGTGGGGGACATCGACGGCGCTCGCCACCGTGAGATCCCCGCGCGCGGGGATCATCGCGCTCACGCTGGGAGGCGTCCTCATCTTCCCGGTCACGAGCGCGCTCCTCAAGCTGACGCAAGGACGCGGTGCGCTGTCCAAGGAGAACCCGTTGGACAAGCTTGCGATGCAGGTCGCGTTCACGATTCCGTTCGCCTTGCCCGTGGTGGGGGGCGCCGCGCTCTACAAGCTCAGCTGGTTCTACCCCGCGATGCTCGTCATCGTCGGCGCGCACTACTTGCCGTTTGTGTTTCTCTACGGCATGCGCGCGTTCTACGTCCTCGGAGGGGGGATGATCATGGCCGGCGTCATGATCGGGCTGTACGCGAACGAATCCTTCACCCTGGGCGGCTGGGTGGGCACCGCGATGTTCGTCGTGTTCGCCTTCGTGGCGAAGGCCATCGTGGGGCGCGAGGCCCGGACCCAGGGCTAGAAATTTCCTCTTGACTTAATTAAGTAGATATGCAAATATCCCCGCATGGAAATCTTCCATGCCTTGGCCGACCCGACCCGGCGCCGCATCGTCGAGCTGCTGGGTCGCGGTGAGCACACCGCGGGTGCCATCGGCGAGAAATTCGCCGTCAGCGCGCCCGCCATCTCTCAGCACCTCAAGGTCCTGCGCGAGGCACAATTGGTGCGCGTGCGCGCGCAAGGGCAGCATCGCATCTACAGCATCGATCCCGCCGGGCTGGCCGAGCTCGACGCGTGGCTCCAGCGCACGCGGTCGTTCTGGGCCAAGAGCCTCGATGCCCTCGAGCGCGAGCTCGCCAAGCCCGCCGTTACACCCAAGAACAAGACAAGGAGAAAGCGATGAACGCCTACGGAGTCATCGTCGGCCCCGGCACGGTCCGCTTCGAGCGGCTCTTGCCCGGCCCGATCGAGCGCGTGTGGAGTTATCTCACCGATTCGGAGAAGCGCGGCACCTGGCTCGCGAAGGGCAACATGGACCTGCGCATCGACGGGAACGTCGAGTTCGAGTTCTGCAACTCCCAGCTGACCGGCCACGACGAAACGACGCCCGCGAAGTTCGCCCACGTCGACACGGAGAAGCGCATGACCGGACGCGTCGTCGCGTGCGAGCCGCCGCGCCTCTTGACGTACACCTGGGGCGAGAACTTCGGCGAGAACTCCGAGGTGACCTTCGAGCTCGCCCCGCGCGGCGACAAGGTGCTGCTCACGCTCACGCATCGCCGGCTGGGGACGCGCGACACTATGGTCATGGTCGGAGGGGGCTGGCACACGCACCTGGACATCCTCGCGGACCGGCTGGAGCAGCGGAAGCCGCCCGCGTTCTGGGCCACCTACCTCGAGCGGGAAGCGGAGTACGAGAAGCGAGTACCGACCACCTAGGCGGGCACCACGAAGCACGATCGGGGCCGGGAGCACACGAACAAGAAACCCCTTGCCTCCCGGCCCCCGAAGCCCTACCATCCTCGGGACAGATCCTTTTAAAGCTGGTCCGGGAGGCCAGCAAGGGGTCGAGAATCCACACATCGGCGTTCGTCGCCGCTGCTTCGCGCTCGCCCTCTGAATCCCCCGGAGGGCTTTCTTATTCCCTCCGAACCGCCTCCCGCGCCGCCCGAAAGGCAGGCATGAGCGAAATCGTCTACAAGTCCACCCTCCTCGACCGCGACTCCATTCGTCGCGCCGTCAAGCGCATTGCCCATGAGATCGTGGAGCGCAACGGGGGCGTCGACGGACTGGTGGTGGTCGGCATCCGGCGCCGCGGGGTGCCGCTGGCCGAGCGCATCGCGCAATACATCGAGCAGATCGAGGGACGCGCGGTCCCGGTGGGCGCGCTCGACATCACGCTCTATCGCGACGACTTCCAGGTCGTCACCAAGCAACCGCACGTGGGAAAAACCGAAATCAAAGACGACATCACCGACAAGATCGTGATCCTGGTCGACGACGTCCTCTACACCGGCCGCACCATACGCGCGGCACTCGACGAGCTGATCGACTTCGGTCGGCCCAAGCGCATCCAGCTCGCGGTTTTGATCGACCGCGGCCACCGCGAGTTTCCCATCAAGGCCGACTACGTCGGCAAGAACGTGCCCACGTCGGAGACCGAGTTGGTGGAAGTTCATCTGGAAGAGATCGACCAGGCGGACGAAGTCCTTCTCGCGGAGAAACAACCATGACCCCGATGACTCGCAAGCACTTGCTCGGCCTGGAAGGCATGAGCGCGGACGACTTGAAGCGCTTCCTCGACACCGCCGAGTCCTTCAAGGAAGTCTCCGAACGTCCCGTCAAGAAGGTGCCCGCGCTGCGCGGCACCACGATCGCGAACCTCTTCTTCGAACCCAGCACGCGCACGCGCATCAGCTTCGAGCTGGCGGAAAAGCGCTTGAGCGCGGACAGCGTGAACTTCACCGTGAGCGGCAGCAGCGTGTCCAAGGGCGAGACGTTGCGCGACACCGCCGAAAACATCCAGGCCATGAAGGTCGACATGATCGTGATCCGACACTCGGCCGCGGGCGCGCCGCACTTCCTCGCGAGCCTGCTCGAAGCCTCGGTGGTCAACGCGGGCGACGGCGCCCACGAGCACCCCACCCAGGGCCTCCTCGACATGTTCACGCTGCGCGAGCGCTGGGGTTCGTTCGACGACCGCAAGGTCGTCATCGTCGGCGATTTGGCGCACAGCCGGGTCGCGCGCTCCAACATCCACGGTCTCGTCACGATGGGAGTTGAAGTCGTGGTATGTGGACCGCCTACGTTGATCCCAACCGACATCGAGCGACTGGGCGTCAGCGTCGAGACCGACCTGCGCAAGGCACTCGAAGACGCCGACGCGGTCAACGTGCTGCGCATCCAGAAGGAGCGGCAGGCGGCGGGCCTCTTCCCCAGCATCGACGAATACGCGCGCGTGTGGGGTGTCAACGCCGACGCCTTGAAGCGCGCAAAGCCGGACTGCGTCGTCATGCACCCGGGGCCGATGAACCGCGGCGTCGAAATAGCGCAAGACGTCGCCGACGGCGAGCGCTCCGTGATCCTGGACCAGGTGACCAACGGCGTCGCGGTGCGCATGGCGGTCTTGTACCTGTGCAACGGCGGCGTCGCGATCGAGTCGGAAGAAGAGCAGGCGGCCACCGACGCCAAGGCGACCAAGGGCAAGCAGGTAGCATGATGTTGAAGCTCATGAATCTCAATCACACGTCCTACATCATCGACAACGTGGTCGTGGTGGACCCGGTGCGCAACACGTCGTACCCGGGTCACGTCGCGGTCGTGGAGGGTAAGATCGACGCGGTCGAGCGCGGCCGCGCCAAGGAAGCGTCGCTTCCCATATACGATGGAGGCGGATTGCACCTCGCGCCCGGTTTCGTCGACATCCACGTGCACCTGCGCGAACCGGGCTACGAGTACAAGGAGACGATCGCGTCGGGGACGCTGGCCGCGGTGGCGGGCGGCTTCACGGCGGTCGCGTGCATGCCCAACACGAACCCGGCCATCGACGACCCCAGCGTGGTCGAGTTCATCTTGAAACAGGCGAAGATCGCGGGGCGCGCGCGCGTGTATCCGATCGCGGCCGCCACCAAGGGGCGCAAGGGCGAGATCCTCGCGGAGTATCACGAATTGGTCGCGGCCGGCGCGGTCGCGGTCACCGACGACGGCGCGCCGGTGGCGAGTGCCGGGATGGCGCGGCGCGTGATGGAGTACGCGGCCCCGCTCGGAATCCCGTTCATCGAGCACTGCGAAGACATGGCCGCTTCCGGCGAAGGCGTCATGCACGAAGGCTTCTACTCGACCAAGCTCGGGTTGAAGGGAATTCCCGCGCACAGCGAGGAAGTGTGCCTCGCGCGCGACTTGCTCATCTTGAAGTCGGTCCGGGGCGCGAAGTTCCACGCCGCCCACATGTCGACCAAGGGTTCGATCAATCTGCTACGCCGGGCGAAAGAAGACGGACTCCCGGTTACGGCGGAGACCGCGCCGCATTATCTTTGTCTCGAGGACAAGGACTTGGTCACCTACGACACCAACAAGAAGATCAACCCGCCGCTGCGCGGCGAGGACGATCGCGAAGCGATGATCGAAGCGCTCAAGGACGGCACCATCGACTGCGTGGCCTCCGACCACGCGCCCCACGCCGCGCACGAGAAACAGGTCGAGTTCAACGCGGCGCCCAACGGATCGGTCGGCCTGGAGACGATGTTCCCGCTCCTGGTGAAGCATCTGGTGAAGCCGGGACACTTGACCCTCCCGCAGGTGGTCGCGCTCATCACCCACAAGCCCGCGCAGTGCCTGGGGATTCCGGGCGGCACGCTGACCAAGGGCGCGGCCGCCGACCTGGTCCTCTTCGACCCCGGCGAGGAATGGACGGTGCGCGCGGACGCGCTCCACTCGAAGTCGCGCAACTCGGCGTTCATCGGCCACACCATAACGGGCCGCGTCAAGCACACGCTGGTCGACGGCGTCTCCGTCCTCCCCGCGAAAGTTGGTGTGTAGCATGATCGCGCGACGCATCGTCACGGCGGCTGCGGCGGCCCTCGCGCTCTTGGGCGCGAGCTGTGCCTACTACAACACGCTCTACAACGCGAAGGAAAAGTATCGCGAAGCCGAGAAGGCGCAGGACCGCTCCGCGACGGCGCAGGTCGCGAGCGGGGTCGCGCCCGGGTCCACGACACCAGGCCGCAACCCGCAGGCCGCGCAGTACGAAGACGTGGTCGAGAAGTGCAAGAACGTAATCGCGACGTATCCCAAGAGCCGTCACGTCGACGACGCCATGCTGCTCTCCGCGCAGGCGCTCTATCGCTTGGCTCAGTTCGACGAAGCGGTGGCCGCTCTCGACACGCTGGAGACCCGCTATCCGAAGAGCGACCTGCTCGACGACGCGGCCTTCCTCAAGGGCAAGAGTCTGGTTGCCGCCGAGAAGTACGACCTCGCCGTCTCCGTGCTCCGGGCCTACGTCGATCGGTATCGCAAGCACGACGACCGCGCCGAAGGGCTGTATCTCCTGTGCATCAGCCTCATGCAGATGGGATTGAACGACGACGCGGTGGCGACACTGGGGCGGCTGGAGAAGGACCACGGCCGATCCGACTATCGCTTCCGGGCCCAGGTCGACATGGCCGAGATCCTGGCCGGAAAGGAACTTTATAAGGAGAGCCTCGCGATCTACGAGCGCCTGGGCGAATCACGCATCCCCGAGAGCGTGCGCTTCGACGTGCTGATCGGAATGGCGCGCGTCCAGGAGCACCTCGGAGAGTATGCGAACGCACTCGAGACGCTGCGGCGCATCCGGAAGATACCGCCGGGCTCCAGCAAGGAGCCCGAGCTGGTGCTCTTGCGCGCGGGCGCGTTCGCCGGTATCGATTCGACGACCCGGGCGATCAACACGTACAAGGACGTCACCAAGCGCTTCGCGCGCGGCGTGTACGCCGCCGAGGCGCACTTCCGCCTGGGCGAGATCTACGAAGGAATGGATAGTCTACAGACCGCGCAGACCAACTATCAGGAAGTCCCGCGCGCGTACTCGGGTTCGCCCTTCGCCGAGGACGCGATCAAGCGCAGCTCGAACATCGGGCGTATTCTCAAGCTCGAGCAGACCTCGGGCGACGACAGCCCGGAAGCGATCGCGATGCGCACCTTTTCGATGGCGGAGATCCAGCTCCTGCAGTTCAACAGCGCCGAGAAGGCGATCCCCAGCTACGAGAAGGTGGCGGCCGACTACCCGGACAGCGAGTACGCGCCGCGCGCGGTATACGCGCTGGGCTACATCCACGGCGTGGTGCTCGGAGACTCGGTCAAGGCGCGCGAGTGGTACGACGTGCTGCTCGCCAAGTATCCCGAGAGTCAGCAGGCACAATTCGCCTACGCGTTCTACAAAGGTGCCACGCCGCCGCCGCCGTACTCGGATCTCATGAAGACGGCCACCGCGGTGAAGCCGGCCGCCGCGCAACAGCGGCCGCCGCGGCGCGAACCGCCGCGGGTCGCTCCGACGCGGCCGGCCGCGACGGACACGACGCGCACGCCGACGCAACCGCCGGCGGGCGCGACGCCCGCCGGGGCCGTGCCCACGTCGCCGACCTCCGCGCCGCGCGACACCAGCACCGCGCCCAGCGACACCACGCAAGGTGGCGGTTAGCATGGGTGAGTTTGTCCCCTCGCGCGCGCACGAGCACGACGCGCGCGTTCTTTCCAACCTACGCCTGAGCCGCCGCTACTTCCTGCTTCGACTCGAGCGCCCGCGTGACTTCATCGAACCGGCCGCGGGGCAATTCGTGCACGTCGCGGTCCCCACGCCCGACGACCGCTTCTTCCTGCGCCGGCCGTTCAGTATCCACGATTGCACGCGCGACGCCATCGAGCTTGTGATCGTCGAAGTGGGCCCGGGTTCGCAGGCGCTGCGCCGCGCGCGCGAAGGCGACACCATCCGCTTCTACGGACCGCTCGGTCACGCGTACCCCGTGCTGCCGGACAAGCGCATCCTCGCGATCGGCGGGGGAGTGGGGTTGGCGCCGCTTTACTTCTACGGATTTCGCGCGCCGGGTCGCATCGGAAATGGCTATCGCTTGCTGTACGGCGCGCGCACGCGCGAGGATCTCTTCCTCGAGCACGTGGCCCTCGAAGGCAAGGGGGTCTCGCTATCGACCGACGACGGGAGCTACGGATTCAAGGGCAACGTGGTGC
>DASPGK010000153.1:0-2903 GCA_035620655.1 Candidatus Krumholzibacteriia bacterium | reverse complement strand
GCGATTCGCCTCGCGTCACGCGCTCAAGGGAACGGCGGGCACGCTGCGGCTGGTCACCTACATGATCACGGTGGAGGACGCGGCCGGGAATCGCGGGCGTTACTACGCCGAGCGGTCCGTGTACGCCCACCCGCCGGTCGGCATTCTGGCGCGCTTCCCGCGCGGGCGCGTGATCACCGGCGCGCGCGTCCCCATCGAGATCGACCTGACGCAGCGCGCGCGCAACGCGGAGCCCACGCGCTACTACTGGTTCAGTCCGAGCGGGCTGCGCCTGGCCGAGGGCAATCAGGGGTCGTTCGCGGCCGGGCCGGACGATACTTCCGGCGCGACGCTCCACGTCGAGATCCCAACCCCTTGCCGGCCGGGCGTGTTTCCGTTCACCTTGAAGTTTCTAAACGGGGAGCGCGAAGCCGGGACGATCCAGGCCAGCTTGTTCAAACCCTACCAGTGGGCGTTCCTGGGGCCGTTCGCGGGCGGCACCCTCGACAAGAAATTCCCGCCCGAGAACGGCATCGCGCTCTTGAACGCGTACAATGCGGGCAAGCGCAAGGTCCAGTGGGCGCCGGTTCCCGCGGGTGCCACGGGACCGCGCGGCGAGGTCGTGATGCGCAAGCTGGTCGACGAGCCGGGTGTCAGCTACCTGTACACGGTGGTCTCGGTCGCGAACGAAACCGACATCAACGCGCGCCTGGTGTCGAACTGTCCCGCGGCGCTGTTCCTCAACGGCCGCCGCGTGCTCGCCAACCCGGGCGGTGCGGGCGACTCGACCGCCGCCATGGTCCACCTGCACGCCGACAAGAACCACATCCTGGTCAAGGTCGCGGGCGACGCGGCCTCCACGGTGTCGTTCGGACTCGGCGACGACAACAACATCGCGGCCGACGAATTCAACAACGACCTGGTCGAATTGGTCGAAGGCTATCAGGAGCTCTTGGCGCGCGCGGAAGCGAGCGAAGAAGTACCGAGTGAGGCGCGTCGCTTGGTGACGTTCACCTACTCGGACCCGAACGCGAGCGCGGTTTCGGTGGTGGGGAGCTTCAACGGCTGGTCGCCCGAGACGCACCGGCTCCAGAAGACGGCCGAAGGCCGGTGGGAACTCACGCTGTCGCTGGCCCCGGGACGCTATTCGTATCGATTCCTCATCGATCAGAAGAAGCAAGTGCTGGATCCGTCGACGGCGATGACGGAGCCGGACGGCTACGGCGGCAAGAACTCGGTCGTGGTGGTGAAGCGCTAACGCGCGAACGCTGCCTGCCGCAATCCTACTTCAGCAGCATCATCTTCTTCGAGAGCGCGCGGCGCTCCGTCACCAGACGATAGACGTACATTCCCGACGCGACCGGCTGCCCGTGCGCGTCGGTGCCGTCCCAGTCCACCTCGTGCGGTCCCGAATCGAAGTCGCCGCGAGCGAGCCGGCGCACGAGGGCACCGCGCACGTCGTAAACGTCCAACTCCACGGGTCCGCGCTCCGGCAGATAGAAGCGAATCGCGGTGCGCGGGTTGAAGGGATTGGGGTGGTTCTGCTCGAGCACCAGTTCGCGCGCCGGCACGATCGCCACGCCCCGGTGCAGCTCGCGCGATTCTCCGTCGATCACGGACTCCAGCAAGTAATAGTAGGTACGTCCGGCTTCGACGTCGGCGTCCAGGTACTCGTAGAATTCGGTGGTGGACGCCGGCAGGTCGGCGATCTTCACCCAACCGTCGTTTGCGCGCTGCGATCGGTAGAGGCGCAGCTCTTCGCCCGCTTCGCGTCCCAGGAGTTCGTAGCGCAACCGCACGCCGTCGGCGGCGACGTCGATGGCCGCGGACAAGAGCTTGGTGGCGACGATCAGGTTCAGCGTCACCGCGTTCAGGACCGTGACCGTCTGTCCGTCCGGATTGGTCACGACCAAGTCCCACGCGCCCGACTCCTTCGAGTACACGTTGACCGTCCCGCGCAGGAGCGTGGGGTCGATCCACTCCAACGAGGTCGCGACCACGTCTTCGCTGTCGCGGGTGCCGTTCGTGGCCACGGTGCCGGACTTGACGAAGCGGAACGTCGCGCCATGACGGATGCGCGTGCCCGCGACGTCGACCACGACCGCGACTTGGTCGTTGTCGATGTTGTTGGGCGCCACCGACGCGGCGGTGGGCGCGGGGTCGCCGGCGCGCAGCGTCGCCGTCATGGTGGCGGCCGGCGCGCCGATGGACGTCACCGCGATCTGGGTGTCGCGCCCGGTGTTGTCGTCGCTGTTCGGAGAGGTGGCCGAGGTGAAGGAGGTCTTCGCAAGCGGACCCGGGAACACGTCCGCGGCCTCGCCCGTGTTGGAGTTGATGCCGTTGTTCAGGTCGAACTGGCCGTCGGCTTCTTCGAGTACCAGGCCGCGCACGTCGGTCAGCACGGCGTTGTTGACCTGGGCCCACGCCCTCATCACTTCGTCGTCCACGTGCCAAATCAAGAGTCCTTGTTCGCGCAGCCCCTGGTCGAAGCCGACGCGCCGCCGGTTCTCGACCAGCCAGTACTCCGAGGCCGGGTTCTCGGCGGGATCCTGGTGCCACCCGCCGACATTGGACTCGAAATCGGTGGCGTACGACTCGCCGCCGCCGTTGACGCTCACGTTGTCGACGACAAACGCACCGCACGTCGTGGGGTTCTGTCCGTCGGTATCGTCGTAGGAGAAATCGCTAGTGACACGGAACTTGACCGTGTACGTCCCGCCCGCGCCGGCGAGCGGCGCCAGCGCGCCGGCCAACGGCACGTTGGCGGTCCCACTGCCGCTGCCGGTGTGCGTCAGCAGCACCGACTCGGTCCCGTTGACCTCGATCAACGCGCGTGCGAAATCGTAGCCGGGCTCGAGATCGTAGGTGCACGTGAACTGCAGCGTCACGGGTCCGGCGCCGTCGTAGGCGAACTCGCGCTCGAT
>DASPGK010000152.1:0-5825 GCA_035620655.1 Candidatus Krumholzibacteriia bacterium | reverse complement strand
CGTAGTCCGCGCCCTCTCGTTCCGCCTGCTCGGCCTGTTCGAGGGTGCCGGTGCTCGCGCCGAGGATCGCGCGCGGCCCCAACAGCGCGCGCGCCTCGCGGATCGACAGGTCGGTGCGCCCCAGGTGCACGCCGTCCGCCTCGACCTCGCGCGCAACGT
Organism: Candidatus Krumholzibacteriia bacterium; assembly: GCA_035620655.1. Lineage (GTDB taxonomy): Bacteria > Krumholzibacteriota > Krumholzibacteriia > WVZY01 > JAKEHA01 > JAKEHA01. The sequence continues at coordinate 5,666 of DASPGK010000152.1, read as the reverse complement.
CGGCGTAATCGTTGACAATCAAGCGGACTCCGTGTCGGCGACAGATCGCGGCCACGCGTCGCGCGGTCTCCGCGAAGGCGTCGCGGGCGAGCAATTTGTCGCGCAGCTGCACGACGTCCGCGCCTCCCGCGCACGCCATCTCGGCCAGCTCTTCGTGCGAGTAGCGATCCTGGACGACGACGTCGGTGATGACGTGCAGGCGACCGATGGAGCTCACAGCTCTCCCAGGGCCTCGGCGAAGGCGCGCACGGCGCTGCGAACGCTCGACGCCTCCATGACGGCACCCACCACCGCCACCCCGTGCGCACCGGCGTCGAGGCACGCGCGCGCGTTCTCGGCCGTCACACCGCCGATCGCGAATATCGGGACACTAACCGCCCTGCACGCGCTCTGCAGGAGGTCGAGTCCATGTGGGCGGTTCTGTTTGGACCTCGTCGCGAAGATGGGACCGAAAGTGAGAAAGTCAGCGCCCGCTGCCGCCGCGTTGCGGACGCCATCGACGGAGTGCGTGCTCGCGCCGATCAGCAACTTCGGGAACAACGCGCGGAACTCGGTCAGGAGAGCGGGATCGTCCGGCACGTGGAATCCGTCCACGCCGGGACTCGCGGCCAGGAGCGACGCCGTGTCGCGGTCGACGAAGGGGGTGACGTTGACAAACAGCTTGGCGCCGCGCGGCCGCAGCAATCCGGAAAGGCGCGTGGCCGCGCTCACGAGGTCGGTCTCGGAGAGGTCTTTCTCCCGCAACTGCACCGCGCGCACCCCGGACACGCACGCGTCGTGGACGATGGACGCGAGCGAGCGCGGCGCACAGCGCGTGCGGTCGGTGACCAGATAGAGGCGAAAGTCGACCATCGTCACTCGTCGCGCCCGATGAGTCCCTCTTCCGGGCTCGACGCCTTCGCGTACAGACGGCGCGGGACGCGGCCCGCCGTGTAGGCCAGACGGCCCGCTTCCGCGGCCAGGCGCATCGCGGTCGCCATTTGCACCGGGCGCTGCGCCTGCGCGATGGCGGTGTTCAAGAGCACGCCGTCGACGCCGAGCTCCATTGCCACCGCGACGTCGGACGCGGTTCCCACGCCCGCGTCGACAATCAGCGGGACGCGGCACTGCTCCCGAATGATGCGCAGGTTGTACGGGTTGCGAATCCCCATCCCGGAGCCGATGGGCGCACCCAGCGGCATCACCGCGGCGCACCCCATGTCGGCCAGCTTGCGGCACGTGATGGGGTCGTCGTTGCAGTAGGGGAGTACCACGAACCCGTCGGCCAACAGTTCGTGCGCGGCCTTCAAGAGCTCGGGGACGTCGGGAAAGAGCGTCTCTTCGTCGCCGATCACCTCGAGTTTGATCCAGTTGGTGTCGAGCGCTTCACGCGCGAGCTGCGCGGTCAAGACCGCCTCCTTGGCGGTGTAGCACCCGGCCGTGTTGGGCAGCACCGACCAGCGCCCGCGCAGCATCGCGAGCAGATTCTCTTTGGAGCCGTCGGTGAGGCTCACGCGCCGCACCGCGACCGTGACCATCTGTGTCCCGCTCGCCTCGAGTGCCTCCAGCATGGTGTGCGGGTCGGGGTAGCGCGACGTTCCCACGATCAAGCGCGAACGAAACTCGCGGCCCGCGATGACGAGGTTGTCGTTGGCAGGTGTCACGCTATCCTCCTTGTACCGCGCGAATGACCTCGACCGCGTCGCCCGCCGCGAGGCGGCGCGCGGCCCAGTCGCGCTTGGGCAGAACGGAATCGTTCACCGCGACGGCGACACCGCTGGTGTCCTCGTCGACGCCGAGCGAGTGCACGACGTCGGCGACGGTGGAATCCGCCGCGACCGTCGACATCGTGCCGTTGATCCTGATCTCCATCGTTATCCGAATCTCTCCGGCGAAAACGCCGCCACCAGGTCGCCGAAACGCCCGCTCGCGATCCCTTCGACGACCGCGTCCGCGGTCGCCGGTGCCAGCAGGATGCCGCTTCGAAAATGTCCCGTCGCCATGACCAGCCCGCGCACGCGCGTCGGTCCGATGATGGGCAGGTGGTCGCGCGACGCCGGTCGCAGCCCCACCTCGACCCCTTCGAACGCGAGCTCGTAGATCGCGGGGAGGAGCTCCCACGCGTGCTCGAGCAAGTCCTTCACGGCACCCGCGGTCGGGCGCACGTCGAAGCCCATCTCTTCCTGGGTGGCTCCCACCAGCACGCTGCCGTCGGTCTTGGGGAGCACATAGACGCGCGGCGAGCGTATCACGTGTGCCAGGGGGAAGTGCTCCGCGCCGCGCAGGCGCACGATCTGTCCTTTGACCGGCCGCACCGGCGCAACCGCGCCGGCCGGAATACCGTCGATGGCTCCCGACCACGCGCCCGCAGCCATCACCACGACCTCGGCCTCGGCGTCGTCATGAGTCGTGCGCACGCCTGCGACCGCGCCGTCGCGCACGAGCACGCGCGAGACCTCCGCCGACTCGCGAATCACGACGCCGCGGTGCGTGCACGCGCGCAGCAAGGCTTCCAACAAACCGCGCGTGTCGACCTGGTGGTCGTCCGGGATCCACATCGCGGCGCTCGTGCGCGGAGAGAGCAGGGGCTCCTTCTCGCGCGCACCCGCACCCGCGAGCCATTCGACCGGGAGCCCGAGCGCGCGCCGGTGCTCGAACGCGCGCCGCACCGCTTCGACGTCGTCGCGGTCGAGGGCCGCGATCAGCGTGCCGCGGGTGTCGAGGGTGACCGGTGAATCGGCGTCCGCTTCCAGCTCGGCCGCGAAGGAGCGATAGCGCGCGAGGCTCGCGCGCGCGAAGCGCGTCATGGCTTGGTCGCCGTGCCCGTGGCCGGCCTCGGTGATCGGCGCCAGCATGCCCGCGGCCGCACGGCTCGCACCCGCGCCGACCCGATCGCGCTCGATCACGGTCACGTGCGCGCCGGCTCGGGCCGACCGCCACGCGATCGAGAGACCGATCACGCCGCCCCCGACCACGACCACGCGTCGCCCCGTCATTTGTATGCTGGTGGTATCCAAAAAAATCGCCGACTTCGCACCCGGCGAGCGGAAGTCGGCGCAGCGTTCGTTCCGAGGGTTCCCTTCGCCGGCATTACCCGGATCAGGTGCGTTGGGTCTGATCTCAGCCCGCCGGCGCGCTTTCCCCGCGAAATCGGCGAGCACCCCATGTGTCTTGGCCCCGACGATACGCCCCCGCCCGGCGGGTGTCAAGTGAACCCATATTCGTGTATAATGCCCCGCGTTCGGCGTGGACCCCTCGCGGCCCGCGCCACCCACCCTTTTCTTAGGTGACCCGAACGATTCCTTCGATTCCAGTCGAGCAGGAGGACAAGATGGTGACACGTCGAGACAAGCGCTCGCGAGGCGCGTGGTGGTTCGCGGCCGGGGCCGCACTAGTGATTGGATTGGTCGTCATGGCGAGTTCGAATTCCGTGTTCGCGAAGAAGTACGTGTATCCCGAAGCGATGAAGCAGGACGTCGTGGACAACTACCACGGCACCCAAGTCGCGGACCCGTATCGCTGGCTCGAGGACCCGGACTCCAAGGACACTATGGACTGGGTCGCGAAAGAGAACGAGCTGACGCGGTCCTACATCGATTCGTACGCCAAGCGCGACGCCATCGAGCAGCGCTTGACCAAGCTGTGGAACTATCCCAAGTACGGACTCCCCAACAAGCAGGGCGATCGCTACTTCTTCTCCAAGAACGACGGGCTGCAGAACCAGTCCGTGCTCTACGTGCAGAAGTCGCTGGATGGCGAAGCGAAAGTCGTCATCGATCCCAATACGCTGAGCGCCGACGGAACGGTCGCGCTCTCGGGGACCAACTACACCAAAGACGGGACCATGATGACGTATGCCGTCTCCGCCAGCGGCAGCGACTGGCAGGAAGTCAAGGTCCGCGATATCGACAGCGGCAAGGACAACGGTGACGTTCTCAAGTGGTGCCGCTTCTCCGGTATCGGCTGGAAGAAAGACAAGAGCGGCTTCTGGTACAACCGCTTCCCGGCCGAGGGCGAAGTGCCCGAAGAGGACCGCAGCAACTACAACAAGGTGTACTGGCACAAGCTGGGGACGCCCCAGTCCGAAGACGTCCTGGTCTACGAAGACAAGGCCAACAAGGAACTCGGCTTCTCGCCGTACGTGACCGAAGACGGCGACTACCTGGTGCTCTACGTCTATCACGGCACCGACCCCAAGAACGGCATCTACTATCGCAAGACCGACGGCACCGGCGACTGGGTCAAGTTGATCGAGCACGGCACCGCGATGTTCACGCCCATCGATAACATCGGCACGACCTGGTACTTCCACACCGACCTGGACGCATCGCGCGGCCGCGTGTTCACGATGGACATCACCAAGCCGGCCAAGGAGAACTGGAAGGAGATCATCCCGCAGAAGACCGAGGTGATCGACAACGTCACCATGGTCAACAACGAGCTGGTGGTGGCCTACCTGAAGGACGCGCGCCATCAACTGATGATCTTCAGCAAAGAGGGCAAGATGCGCCGCGAGATCGAGCTGCCGACCATCGGGACCGTGGGCGGCGTGTCGGGCGATCGCGAGGATACCGAGATGTTCTTCGCGTTTACCTCGTACACATACCCGACCACGTCGTTCCGCTACGACTTCAAGACCGACAAGGTCGAAGTGTTCCGCAAGCCCGAGGTCGATTTCGACGGATCCCAGTTCGAGACCAAGCAGGTGTTCTATCCGTCCAAGGACGGCACCAAGATCCCGATGTTCATCACCCACAAGAAGGGTGTCAAGCTGGACGGCAGCAACCCGACGCTGCTATACGGCTACGGCGGTTTCAACATCAGCATGACGCCGACCTTCTCCATCGGGCGCGTGATGTGGCTCGAGAACGGTGGCGTGTACGCGGTGGCCTGCCTGCGAGGCGGCAACGAGTACGGCGAAGAGTGGCACCAGCAGGGGGTCCTCGACCGCAAGCAGAACGTCTTCGACGACTTCATCGCGGCGGGCGAGTATCTCATCAAGGAGAAGTACACGCAGACCAAGCTCCTGGCCATCAACGGCGGCAGCAACGGGGGTCTGTTGACCGCGGCCTGCATGGTGCAGCGTCCCGACTTGTTCGGCGCGGTGGTGTGCCAGGTGCCGGTGATCGACATGCTGCGCTACCACAAGTTCACGGTCGGTCGCTACTGGGTCTCCGACTACGGGAACGCCGAGGAGAATGCCAAGGACTTCGCGTACATGATCAAGTACTCGCCGCTTCACAACGTAAAGCCGGGCTACAAGAGCCCGCCGGTCTTGATCACGAGCGCCGACACCGACGATCGCGTCGTCCCCGCCCACGCCAAGAAGTTCGCGGCCACCTTGCAGGCCAACGACGCCGGCGACAATCCAATCTTGATCCGCATCGAGACCAAGGCGGGCCACGGCGCCGGCAAGCCCACCTCGAAGCAGATCGAGGAGGCGGCCGACATCTACTCGTTCCTGTTCAAGACGCTCAACGTCAAACCCTTGACGGTCTAGCGTCGCGAGCGGGTGCTTTTGTCGCAGGGGCGGCTCGCGCGGCGGGCCGCCCCTGCTTGCTTTATTGCCCGGGAATGTGTAAGACAGCGTGAGGAGTTGTGATCCAAGTTCCCGCGTCGTTACGTAGCTGATCGAGCGCGGGAGGAGTTCATGTCGAAAGCAACGAGCCTTGGGACCAACGAATTCG
>DASPGK010000151.1:0-2927 GCA_035620655.1 Candidatus Krumholzibacteriia bacterium | reverse complement strand
GTAGCGCACGGCGGCCGATGCGATCGTCCCTCTCCGCTCAAACTGCAGCGCGAGACGGACAGTATCGCGTGGTATTCGCGCTGCAGAAATCGCGTTCGAGGGATCGATCGCGTCGGCCCATTTCGACGAAAGGAAACCGATAAACGTGAGCATGCTGATCGATCGCAACACGCGCCTGGTGGTGCAGGGCATCACCGGCCGCGACGGATCTTTCCACGCGTCGCAGATGGCGGCGTACGGGACCAACCTGGTGGCCGGCGTGACGCCGGGCAAGGGCGGTACCACGTTCGAGAACACCGTTCCCATCTTCGACTCCGTCCACGAAGCCGTCGACGCAACCGGGGCCAACACGTCGGTGATCTACGTGCGCGCGCCGTTCGCCGCCGACGCCATCTGCGAGGCCGCCGACGCCGGCGTCCGTCTCGTGGTTTGTATCACCGAAGGCGTGCCGGTTCGCGACATGCTGCGCGTCGTGCCGTTCTTGAAAGAGCGCGCCACGCGCCTGGTCGGCCCCAACTGCCCGGGCCTGATCGCGCCCAACGCGCGCGTCAAAGTCGGTATTCTCCCCGCGAGCATCGTGCATCCCGGCTCGGTCGGGGTGGTGTCGCGCAGCGGTACGCTGACCTACGAAGTCGTCTACCAACTCACGCGCGCCGGCATGGGGCAGTCGACGTGCCTCGGCATCGGCGGCGACCCGGTGATCGGCACCAACTTCATCGACGCGCTGCGCCTGTTCCAAGCCGACGAAGAAACCGAAGCGATCGTCCTGATCGGCGAGATCGGCGGTTCCGACGAAGAAGAGGCGGCCGCATTCATCAAAGAGAAGGTGACCAAGCCGGTGGTGTCGTTCATCGCCGGACAAACCGCGCCGCCGGGCAAGCGCATGGGGCACGCCGGCGCCATCGTCACCGGCGGCTCGGGCACGGCCGCCGACAAGATCGCGGCCTTCGCGGCGGTCGGCATTCCGGTCGCGAAGGTGCCGTCGGAAATCACGTCGCTGGTCGCCTCGGCCGCACCGTCGCTCAAGCGCGCGTAAGCATTCGTCCAGGAGGACATCGAACCCATGAAGACCCTTCTAATGATCAAGCCCGACGCCGTCGCCGCCGGTCATGTCGGAGACATCCTGTGGCTGGTGGAGAAGAACCGCTTCGCGATTCGGCGGCTGGCCAAGACGCAGTTCTCGCGCGAAAGTGCCGAGCGCTTCTACGCCGTCCATCGCGAGCGGCCGTTCTTCAAGGACCTGGTTGCATACATCACGAGCGGTCCGGTGGTGGCGATCGAAATCGAAGCCGACGAGGCGGTCAGCCGCATCCGCGAGTTCATCGGGGCCACCAACCCCGCCGACGCGCGCCCCGGTACGGTGCGCTACATGTTCGGTAAGAGCTTGCAAAACAACGCGGTACACGGCTCGGACGCTGCCGAGAACGCGCAGAAAGAGCTTGAAATTGTGTTCGGTGGGGCCTAGATTCGTCCGGCTGGAACCGCCCATCGTGTCGGTAGTTACGCGCCCGGGTGGGAGTCGGAGATGAAGGTCGACCTGCGCGAGCTCGTCGAAACGAGCGGGGTCCTCGAGGGCGACGAGTCGGTGGCCTTTCTGGATCCGGTCGGCGAGGAGATCGTGGCCCCGTGCCACGTCCGCGTCGAGTATCGTCAGAGCCAGGGGACCCTCCACTTCAGCGGCGCGGTGGCGACCACGCTCTTGACCCAATGCCACCGCTGTCTCGACCCGGTCCGGCAGGACGTAGCCGGCGAGTTCGACGTGATGGTACGCCGCGGCGAGCACGCGGCCGAAGCGGGCGACGACGTGGTGGCGCTGCCGCTGAACCAGTACGAGATCGATCTCGAGCCGTACGTGCACGAGGCGGTGGTACTCGCGACCCCGATGCTCGTCCTGTGCCGCGAGGATTGTCGCGGCTTGTGTCCGTCGTGTGGCGTCAATTGGAACCGCGAAACCTGCTCGTGCCGGCCCAGTGCCGACTCGCGCTGGGACGCGCTTCGTAAATAGGAGTAGGTGCGCGCATCCGGTGCTTTCGCGGCCGCGCGTGAAGTCGAAGTAATCGTTCGTGAGGTAAGGAGAAGTCATGGGTCTGCCCAAGAGAAGGCATTCGAAGACGCGCAAGCGCAAACGTCGCACGCACTGGAAGCTGTCGACGCCGAGTCTCACCAAGTGCTCGCACTGCGGCCAGCCGAAGACGCCGCACAGCGTGTGCCCGCACTGCGGGTTCTACGCGGGGCGGGAAGTCGTCCGCATCGAAGAAGAGCTCTAAGAGGTGATGCGTGCGAATCGCCGTTGACGCGATGGGAGGCGACAAGGGCCCGAAGGTGGTCGTTCCCGGCGCGATCGATGCGGTTCTGGCGCGGCGCGGAGAGGTGCGCCTGATACTGGTGGGGCGCGAGGAAGAGATCCGCCCGCTGGTGGGTGGCGTCGACCCCGCCATGGTCGAAATCGTGCACGCCTCCGAGGTCATCGATATGCACGAGTCGCCCGCGACCGCGATCCGGCGCAAGAAAGACGCGTCCATCACGGTCGCGCTGCGCATGGTGCGGGAAGGGAAGGCGGACGCGATGGTGAGCGCGGGTAACACGGGGGCGGTGGTGGCGAGCTCGCTGTTGACGATCGGACGCCTGCACGGCGTCTCGCGCCCGGCCATTTCCACGCTGTGGCCCAACAAGCGCGGGGGAGCGGTGGTGCTCGACGTGGGCGCCAACCACGAGTGCACGCCCAAGAACTTGGTCCAATTCGCGATCATGGGCTCGGTGTTCGCCGAGCACCACTTGGGCGTCGCGCGCCCGCGCGTCGGACTCTTGAACATCGGCGAAGAGAAGAGCAAGGGCAACGAGCTGGTGCGCGACTCCTACCTGTTGCTCGAAGCCGACCCACGCGTGAACTTTGTCGGTAACGTAGAAGGGCGTGACGTGTTTGATGG